>NZ_JBLWEX010000224.1:0-17672 GCF_048323875.1 Yersinia sp. LJYL362 | reverse complement strand
GGCGCGAAACCTGTCTCTATTTGATAGCGCCTTTTCACTGTTGATAATTGATGAATGTCATCGAATCAGCGATGAAGATGACAGCCAATATCAGCAAATTATTCAGCATTTACGTACCACCAACCCAAGCCTACGCTTACTGGGGCTGACTGCCACCCCCTACCGTTTGGGTAAAGGCTGGATCTATCAATTCCACTATCACGGTATCACCCGTGGTGATGGGAAATCCCTGTTCCGCGATTGTATTTATGAATTACCCCTGCGTTACATGATTAAGCACGGTTTTCTGGTACCACCTGAGCGGCTGGATATGCCCGTGGTACAATATGATTTCAGCCGCTTGACCAGCAATAGCGACGGTATGTTCCGTGAAGCAGATTTAGACCGCGAGCTTAAGCAGCAGCAAAGAATTACCCCCCATATTGTCAGCCAGATAATGGAATATGCCACCCATCGACGGGGTGTGATGATTTTCGCCGCCACTGTCGAGCATGCCAAAGAGGTTTATGGGCTTTTGCCTAAAGGTGAGGCTGCGCTGGTGAGTGCCGGGACGCCACCGGCCGAACGGGATGCGTTAATTGCCGCGTTTAAGCAGCAGCAATTGCGCTATTTGGTAAACGTCGCGGTGTTGACGACAGGTTTTGATGCCCCGCATGTCGATCTGATTGCCATTCTTCGCCCAACCGAGTCGGTCAGTTTGTATCAGCAAATTGTCGGGCGCGGGCTGCGGCTATCTCCGGGCAAAGAAGATTGTCTGATTTTGGATTATGCCGGCAACCCCCACGACCTTTTCACCCCAGAAGTGGGCACCTGCAAACCCCACAGTGACAGCCAACCGGTGCAGGTCTTTTGCCCGGACTGCGGCTTTGCCAATATTTTCTGGGGGAAATGCACTGAGTCCGGCGAGATTATTGAACACTATGGCCGCCGCTGCCAGGGCTGGTTTGAAGATGATCAAGGTGCTCGGGCACAATGTGATTACCGCTTCCGCTTCAAATCCTGCCCGCACTGTGGCGCAGAAAATGATATTGCTGCTCGCCGCTGCCATCAGTGTCAGGAGGTGCTGGTCGATCCCGATGACATGCTCAAAGCCGCGTTGAAATTAAAGGATGCACTGGTACTGCGTTGTGGCGGAATGAGCCTGGAAGCCGGACAGGATGCAAAAGGCGAGTGGCTAAAAATCACCTATTACGACGAAGAGGGGACCCATACCAGTGAGCGATTTCGCTTAACCACACCCGCACAACGAATGGCATTCGAGCAAATTTTCCTTCGCCCCCACCAACGGGCACCGGGTATTGCGCTTAAATGGCAAACCGCCGCCGATGTCATCGCACAACAAGCGCTATTGCGTTATCCCGATTTTGTTGTCGCACGCCGTCGTGGGCAATGGTGGCAAATCAGGGAAAAGATTTTTGATTATCAGGGGCGTTTCAGACGAGCTGATTCCCTCGCTTGAGCCGCATTTAGCCTGATAAAATCGCAGTTTCGTTTGCTGTCTTCCCGATATTTCGCTAGAATGTCGCCCGCTTTGCTCTGGGTTTACCCAATCAAAGCCGAGTATCGAACCTGTTGCTGGGTCGCCTGTAGCAGGGTAAATTTTCTTTAAGAGAAAACAAAATGACCACTATCAATGTAGAAGTACGTAACGACCAGGGTAAGGGTGCGAGCCGCCGCCTGCGTGCAGCAAATAAATTTCCGGCAATCATTTACGGTGGTTCAGAAGCAGCTATCTCTATTGCTCTTGACCATGACACCACCAAAAACCTTGAATTGAAACCGGGCTTTTATGATTCCGTACTGACTCTGGTTGTTGACGGTAAAGAAACCAAAGTTAAAGTACAGGCTGTTCAGCGTCACGCTTTCAAGCCAAAACTGACTCATATCGACTTCGTTCGCGTTTAATCGCGTCGCTGTCGATATTCGGGACGCCGAAATAAAAAACGCCGCTTATGCGGCGTTTTTTATTGGCTATTCAAACAGTTATCATTTGCCTGAATTGCGCTGTAGTTGGTCACGCAGGTTCGGTGGCGTACCTTTAATGGTCAACGTGTCTGTTGCCGCATCCCAAAAAATACGCTCGCCCAATAGCAACGCATCAAAATTAATACTCAACCCGCCACCACTGCCGGCAAATTTAGTCAATTGACGCAACGTACCGCGATCCGCCGGGAAGCTCTCTTCCAATGCATAGCCTTGCTCAGCGGAGAATTGCTGAAAATCTTTCTCGCCCAACTTCGGTAACTCTTGCGCAAGCCCCTGCAAAGCAATTTCTTCACCGGCCTGCAACTGCTCATTACAATAGCTATAAACTTGCTGGCGATATGCCTGGCGTTCATTTTTACCCAGCTCGGCATCCGCACAATAATCATCAACTGCCTGTAACAAACCACGGTTCTGCGCTTTAGTATCCAGGCCTTCACTTGCGGCCAGAAAATCCATAAAGAAGTCAGAAACCTTGCGCCCTACCCGCCCTTTCAGGAAAGTCAGGTAACGGGTTGATTCTGGGTTGTTTTCCCATTCAGTTAAATCGATACGAGCCACAATATCAGCGCGATTGATATCGAGATAATGGGTCGTGCTCAGATCAAGTTGCTCATTCACCCGCATGCTATTGCAACTGCTCAGCACCGAAATCAGCAAATATTCCACGGCCAGATAGCGGTATTGGCAAAACAGCACCACTCCCCCCTCCGCAAATGGGTATTTGGCCAACTCATCCCGCAACCGTCCAGTCGCGGCACGGCTAAAACTGAGGAAGTCTTCATCACCCTTACGGCTCCGTTTCAGCGCATCAGCCAGCTCACTTTGTTCATTAAACAACCCATAAGCTTTGCTTTTGGCACAGTAAACACGATGCAGCTCGGCCATCATTTCTTCAACTACAGCATTGGCAGGTAACAACGAATCGCGCAACACCACATCAAGCGTTTGTTCATCACGTTTGATAAGCTGATGTAAGGCTATCTGGTCAATATCCAGACTCATGATAAATACTCCTTTTGGCTAGGAGCGTATTCAATCACTGATGCCTGAGGGCTGCAACCCAAAAGCTATCCCGGCCCCCAATTAATGGCTAATGATTCTTAATGCTATAAAATAGCGGAAAAGCGCGTCTCTATACGGTAAGATATGGGACTTTGTCAGGTGTTGAGCTCAATTTTTATGCCACAATCATCCCGTTACAGTGACGAACACGTTGAACAATTGCTGTCTGAATTGGTCAGCGTACTGGAAAAACACCGTACTCCAACCGATCTTTCTTTGATGGTTTTGGGGAATATGGTAACAAATCTGATCAATACCAGCATTGCTCCTGCGCAACGCAAAGTATTGGCTCGTTCTTTCGCTGAAGCCCTTCAAGCTTCAGTACGTGAAGACAAAGCTCATTAATTTATCGGCCAAGACTGCAATCTCAATATGGTGACAAATCGTCAGCGCTATCGTGAAAAAGTCTCCCAGATGATCAGCTGGGGGCACTGGTTCGCCTTGTTTAATATCCTGTTCAGCCTGGTGCTGGGTAGCCGCTATTTGTTTGTTTCCGATTGGCCCTCATCGCTGATTGGCCGTGTCTATGCCCTTGTCAGTTGGCTGGGGCACTTTAGTTTTATCGTTTTTGCCGCCTATCTGCTGGTGATATTCCCGCTGACTTTCGTGGTGATGTCGCAGCGGTTGCTCCGATTTCTCTCCGCCGCTTTTGCGACTGCGGGTTTGACCCTGTTATTAGTGGATACCGAGGTCTTCACCCGCTTCCACCTGCATCTTAACCCCGTGGTCTGGGAGTTAGTGGTTAACCCGGATCAAACTGAGCTGGCGCGTGATTGGCAATTGATGTTTATTGCCGTGCCAGTCATTTTTCTTGTTGAGATGCTTTTCGGCACCTGGGCATGGCAAAAACTCCGCAGTCTCAACCGGCAGCGCTTTGTTAAACCACTGGTTGCTGTGTTTATTTCGGCCTTCTTTGCCTCGCATCTGATTTATATCTGGGCAGATGCTAACTTCTATCGGCCAATCAGTATGCAGCGCGCAAACTTGCCGCTCTCATACCCGATGACAGCACGTAAATTCCTTGAAAAACATGGCTTGCTTGACCAGGAAGAGTATCAACGGCGCTTGATAGAACAAGGTAATCCAGATGCCCTAACGGTGGAATATCCTCTCAGCCCCATTGCCTTTAGCGACAAAGGCAGTGGTTATAACCTGCTATTAATTGTGGTTGATGGTATCCGTGCTAATAGCTTGCAAAAAGATATGCCAGCCTTGTCTGAGTTCGGTCATGCAAACATTCAGTTTGACCGCCATTATAGCTCAGGTAATCGCCAGGATACGGGCCTGTTTGGCCTGTTTTATGGTATTTCCCCGAGCTACCTCGACGGTATTCTTTCTGCGCGTAAACCTTCCGCATTCATCACGTCATTGAGTGCGCAAGGTTATCAGTTTGGATTGTTCTCATCAGATGGTTTTGCTTCACCGCTCTACCGCCAGGCATTGCTATCCGATTTCACCTTGCCTGCGCCAGCAGAGCAAACGGACAGTGAAACCACGGCACAGTGGCAACAATGGCTGTCAACACTGAATAATAACGCGCCTTGGTTCTCCTACATTAACCTGAACGGCGCGGCTGAAGCCCAAGACCCTGTCATGGGTCATAAAGTTGCCCCCCCAACTGATTTTATTCACAACTATCAAGCGGGTGCCAAGGATGTTGATCAGCAGATTGCGACCATTCTGGATACGCTGAAACAACGTGGCCAACTTGATAAAACCGTGGTTATTATTACTGCAGCTCACGGTGTCGAATTTAATGACACTGGCAATGATAACTGGGGTGCGGGCAGTAGCTTTAATCGACAGCAACTGCAAGTGCCATTAATTGTTCATTGGCCGGGCACTCCTGCGCAGAAAGTGGATAAGCTAACGAATCATGAAGATATCATGACAACACTGATGCAGCGGCTATTACACGTCAAAACGGCCTCAGAAGATTATTCGCAAGGGGAAGACTTGTTCGCGCCGCAACGTAACAATAACTGGGTAGCGACGGGTGATAATGGCACACTGGTGATTACCACACCAACACAGACGATTGTGTTAGATAATAATGGTGAATACCGCACCTATGATGAGCAAGGCAATGAAATTAAAGATGAAAAGCCACAGCTTCCGTTACTATTGCAAGTACTGACTGATATAAAACGTTTTATTGCGAACTAGCTCTAAAAAATGAGTATGTCACGGTTAAAAAAACAGCAAACGTATTGGCATAGTCTTGCATTAGTCACTGTAAAATGTAGTATAAATGCCATTGCATCGGCATGTAGCGCAGCTTGGTAGCGCACCGTCATGGGGTGTCGGGGGTCGGAGGTTCAAATCCTCTCATGCCGACCAAATATCCCAAAGAAAACCAATCCGTTAGGGTTGGTTTTTTTGTTTGTGGGATTTGCTGATGGTAAAACAATGGTGAAACAATGGCAAAACTCCGACGATATCTCCCCTACAGTTCACTTAAAACTGATTGTTATACGGATAGTGTTTACTGTATATTTAACCAGCAAATTAACTGTATGAGGATCTACTCATGTCAGCAACAAAAGGCTTCGAACAGAATTTTTCTGTGATCTATAAATTTGACTCTCTGACCATCAGCCACTCAACACGCAGCAAATCCATGATTTTCAATGCCAAGGTAAAAAGCCCACCAATCTTATCCAATGCGGAAGTTATTCAGACAATGGAGATCACGGTTGAGCAGGCACGGCATATCGTCAGCGAACTACAAAAGCGGATTGATTACATTGATGCTGGGATCAGCGATTCAGGTGTTAACTATTTAAATTAGGGGAATTTATGCTGCGTGTCGAAGTGACTATAGATAAGCTGAACGCAAAGAGTTTTCCGGCTGGCTACACCAATGCACTTACGGAAGAATTAACGAATCGCCTTACTCGTAAATTTAGTGATATTGACGTGAAGGTCAGGTTTGCGGGGGCCGATGGTTTAACGGTGCTAGGTGGAGCCAGCGAGGATAAAAAGACAGTAGAAGAGATTTTGCAGGAAACGTGGGAAAGTGCTGATGATTGGTTTCAGCTATAGAAATATAAGTTAGCGAGAGACTACCTCTATAGTAACCTCATTCTATTTTCAGAATTTTGCTCGCCATAATTGTTTGGAGTAATCATCCAAATCCAATATTCTTGGACGGGGATTAATGTGGTAATAACAAGGAAAAGTTATGGATACGTTTGAGCAGATGAGTGGTTATTATTTCAAAGGAATGGATAATCTGTCTAAAGGCGAATTAGCTTTTTGGGTTGTTGTTGATGAAGTAGAGAAACAATTTAGCGGGGTAGATATCGTTGCTTTTGCTTTTATTCTTGGGGGGTTGAACATAATCCCTGTGCCAGGTAAGCCAAGAACCGCTACACCCGGAACCAGCATATTATCATTGAGCCTTCGCCGCATGATCTCATACCGCCTAGACAGCCGCTGGAGATCACCCACATGGAAGACATTAATTGGTGGTGGCTGGGCAAGAACGTCAAGCTTAGGTGGACTCATAGGTAGATGGACTCCTTGGGTAGGTGTAGCCATTACTGCTGGGGATATTAGTATCATCGGATTTAACAGTATTCGCCATTATAACCTCATTGTTGAAACAAGAGATCGTTTGTAATGAATACCGATGAAGCTGTACTACAATTCGTCAAAGATGAATTGCGTTGCCGTCAGTTACAGACAGACTCATCGCTCAGTACCGGTGAACATCAAACCGTACCTGAAGATATTTATGAGTTAATGGACAAATATTCTGAAAAATTTAATGTCGATTGCCGCAAAATACACTGGAGACGTTATTTCCCCCAGATAGTATTTCCTTTTTTACCTAACGCTATTCTATCTGAACACTTAAAATCAGACCGCCATAAACCTGAGCCGTTCACAGTTCGTATGCTTATTGAGTCCGCCAAAGCTGGCCGTTGGCTATACGATTGAAATAGGCCGGGCCATTAAACCCGGTTATTACCGATTATTCAGGCGCTACCGGCCACTCAATTTCAAGCGGATTCGAAGTATCAACCCGATCAAAGACACTGTAAATAATTCTGTGTAACTGCCACCGTATTAAAGGTGATCGCTCAGGCGGTCACCGAACTCGATAATAAAACGGCTCATCGCCAACCGCCAGTTTTGGATCGGCATACTCCATTTTTTCGAAGCATCCTTGATTGCCAGATAAATAACCTTTCGCACTGAGTCGTCTGTCGGGAACACCTTGCGCTTCTTGATGGCTGCGCGGATAACGCTGTTCAGCGACTTGATGGCATTCGTGGTGTAGATTGCCTTGCGGATATCAGGCGGGTAGTCGAAGAACGTATTGAGATTTTCCCAGTGCGCGCGCCAGCTTTTACTGATCTGCGGATATTTATCGTCCCAGGTAGCCGCGAAGTTATCCAGTGCCATCAGCGCCGCCTCTTCTGTCGGAGCCTGATACACCGTTTTCAGCCCACCGGTGACGGCTTTATAGTCCTTCCATGACACGTATTTCAGGCTGTTGCGCACCATATGGATGATGCACAGCTGGATGTGTGTCTGTGGGTAGACACTGTTTATCGCATCCGGGAAGCCCTTCAGACCATCCACGCAAGCAATCAGGATATCCTGAAGCCCCCGGTTCTTAAGCTCTGTCAGCACACCCAGCCAGAACTTCGCCCCTTCATTCTCGGCCAGCCACATACCCAGCAACTCTTTCTGGCCTTCAATATTAATACCGAGCGCAAGGAACACCGCTTTGTTAATTACGCTGCCACTTTGACGAACTTTAACCACGATACAGTCAAGATAAACAATGGGATACAGTGCATCCAGAGGTCGATTTTGCCATTCTGTAACCTGCTCTTTTACCGCATCGGTGACTTTAGATATCAGCGTGGGAGACACGTCGGCGTCATACATTTCCTTGAACGTAGCGACGATTTCGCGCGTGGTCATGCCTTTGGCGTACAGGGATAAAATCTGGCTGTCCATCTGCGTGATACGTGTCTGGTTTTTCTTGATGAGCTGAGGCTCAAAGGTGTTTTCGCGGTCACGCGGTGTGTTCAGCTCAATTTCACCGTCATCACACAGCAGCGTTTTGGATGAATAGCCGTTACGGGTATTGGAGCCTGATTTTGGGGCATTTTTCTCGTGCCCGAGGTGGTCTGTCAGTTCAGCGTTCAGCGCTGTTTCGACAGTTAACTTCGTCAGCATGCGGGAAAACGCATTGAGGTCGGCTTCGGTTTTAAGGCCTTTAGCCAGTTCAGCCGCAAGGGCCTTGAGTTTCTTTTCGTCCATAATTTGCCTGTCTCCTTGTTGGAGTGAACATATCAAAAATAGGCAATTACACAATTTTAATTACAGTCTCAAAACCCTCGGTAATCTAAAAAACCCCACTCCATTTTCCCCAAGTGCAATGTCCGTTCCTCACTCTTAGCGACACTTATGCTTATCCACTCCTTGCTACAGAATACTATCAGAACAGGTCATATTCTCCGCTGCGCCCTGCCTTTTTTAGTCAGTCTTACAGCATCGACTAACAACCCATTATTATCACAGCAGGATGAGGTACTGGGCAAAAGTCCTTTGAAGCCAGCGACAATAGGGGAATAGCCAACGCTACTATCTTCATGAGCAGCCCAGCCGCCCCAGCATTCCAGAACTTACTGAATATTTCTCATGCTAATAGGAATCCACGGGTTATCGTGACCTTTACAGCCCCGCTTGAAACCAACAGCTGCCATAAATTTGCGAATATTTATAATAAAAATAACAGGAAACACTCGCTGTGGGAAATTTCCCACATAAAGTCAACATCCATTCCGATATACGCCCTCTTCAGCTTATTGTTTAATCATCACAATCAAATGAAACATTGATGTGGATCACATTTTTGGAGGGGTTCATTTAGCAGCACATCAGTTGACATTTATTTCATGTTTAAAATTTCACTCGGGCTATAAAAATGAAAAATCAGCGTATTGCACCACCTCTTAGATTTTTGCTGCTCATGTAGCTAACTTAGAGATGCCTATAGCAGAATTAAAAATAGCCTGAGTTTTGGCAGCGATGGGTAAGCCCTGCACTGGGAACAACCGAAGTGCGGGTAAGATATTGACTGTTAAGTTCAATGGTTCTATGACCATGATCTTTGCTTACAGTATCTAATTCTCAGATTATATAATTGAGGGCTATATTTTATCTTCAGCCTTCGTTAAATCTACAAGCAGATTAATCGATAGCTACTCTGATATTTTATATCGTAAGCGAATGAAATTTTATGAAACCCTATATTCTCAAATTAACAATTTTATCCGTTTTAATTTTATCCGTTTCCACTCGGGCCGCCCTCCCGGCTGCTGAATTAACCGTTAAAGGTCAGATAACACCCCCTACATGTACCGTTACTGCTCCTGAGGGAGGGATTTATAATGTCGGTGAAATTCCAGGTAAAACCATTAAGTCTTCAGAAGTCACCGTATTGCCGACAATAACCAAAAATTGGTCGGTTATTTGTGATCTGGAAACCTATATGAGTGTGATGAGTAGTGATAACCGTATTAGTTCGACGATGTCAAATGGTCAATATGGATTAGGTTTTGTCAATGGCACAGGCAAAATAGGTGATTACTTAATAAGTATGTCAAATGCGAAGGTTGATGGGGTTTCAAAATACTTTTACAGGCAGAATGAACCCGCCAATACGACTTTGGCATTATCCTCTGGACCCCTTAATACACTCAGTTGGGTTCATGCAAACGCGACCAAAGCACCAGGTAAAGTATTCAGTGCGGATATTGGCGTTAGGCCGAGACTGGGCAGCGTCACTACTATGAATGGTCCAATTGCAGAAAACATCAAAATAGATGGTTCAGCTACCTTGAGCTTTATAATTGGGGTCTAGGAAATAAGAGTAAAAATGTTCTCTACCTCAATGATATAAGTCTTGGTTAGTGAGTTTTATTTTTCGGATTCTGACTCATCGCCTTAGTGAAAGAATGATAATGACGAAAAATAAATTCCAGACCACTTAAAGTATGTATTTCTATACTAAACTCACTCAACTAACACTGACTGAAGATAAAAACAAAAGAAGGAATAATTAAAATGTTAAATTTAGCAATTACAAGTCAAAATAATTTCTATGAGTTAGGTTTACTTTCTCTAATACAAAATACGTTTGATAAAGAAGGCTGTGAGAATTACTTATTCATTGATTCTTATGAAAATAAAGATAAATTTAGAGCCAATGTGGTATTTAAAGATCTTATGGTAATCATAAATATATATCAAGAAAGTGAAACTATAGACAACTGCCCATCCAGTAGCAATAAACCGATGATGACACTTAACATTCCATTCAAAAGTAACCAACTTGATATTTATAATATTATTTCCAAAATCAAGAAAATTTTTGTTATTGCACGCCTTAGTTATTTCAATATCACGAAACATGATGCATTCAAACAATTAGGGCTAAAGAGTAATATCCAACTATCTATTACCGAAAGCAAAGTAGTAGAACTGACAGGGCAAGGACATTGTGTCACCAATATTTCAAAAATACTTAAGCGCTCTGAAAAGACCGTATTAACCCATCGGCGAAATGCAAGTCGAAAGCTGGGAATGCTAAATCGGCTAGAATTTTATAATTATGCCTCATATATGAAAAATCATAGCAATGGTGAAACTGTTTTAGTTTGTATCTAATCAGCATTGATGGATGACCAGGATAAGATTGCTACTCTTCCTCCTCCAACAGAACTTAGCACAAAGCAGGCATCCGCGACCCAATATCCCATAAAAACCAATCCGTTAGGGTTGGTTTTTATGGGATGTGTCCAAGAAAATTGAAGGATCCAAAATAGACAAACGAGCTCAGTGGCTAGCAGCGAGCAATCATTATATAAGGTTATAAATAAAACCCTAACACATAAATATTATTAACTATAAATATCCAATATTTTCATTGAATTGCCCATATTTACACGCCGTAACGCTTAATTGGTACAGTTAACTATTTGCAATAGTTTAATTTTGTAGACTACATTCTCTATGGATATATTTAGTATCCTAATAAATATAGTTACATTTGTATTTATTGTAATTGTATATAATCACATCAATTACCAGAGGGTGTTATTATCATGGGCAATAATAGTCAACTGAAGAATGAAGATGATACTGCGGCATTATATTTATTGGAGCAGGCGATGGGGTTCACTTTTCAAGCTTCATTGCGTGCCGCAGCAATTTTAGGGGTAGCAGATCATCTGACAAAAGGGGCGAAAACAGCGGAGGAACTGGGGCAGGCAGTAGGAGCAGATTGGCGTCAATTAAATCGGGTATTACGCATGCTAGCTTCTCGTAATATTTTTGAAGAATCAGAAGAGGGTCGATATTCACTCAACCCCGCAGCACAATTCCTTCGCTCAGATAGCCGTAATTCACTGCGCTCGGCGGTATTAATGTTAACTGACAAAACATTTTGGCTCCCGCTAGGCAATCTTGTCGTAACTCTACGAGGTGAATCGGCCTTTAAACAAACATTCGGAATGTCTTTCTATGAATATTGGTCACGAGAGAATATTCCCGAATCAGACGGTGATTTTCATACCGGTATGTCATCGATGTCCTCGGTAGAAAATAACTTTTTGGTCCGCAATTATAACTTTCCAGAGCATGCCACAGTGGTGGATATTGCCGGTGGTTTCGGCGGATTATTGTTGAAAGTACTGCAAAATAACCCCACATTACATGGCATTTTATTCGATCGCCCTGCGGTCTTAGCAAAAAACCGTCTTGGTGAGTTGGGCGATGATTCTCGCTGGGAAACCCAGACGGGCAATTTCTTTGAAAGCTGCCCAGCCGCTGATATTTATTTATTAAAATACATCACGATGGATTGGCCGGAAGAGCAAGCAAGCCAAATATTGCGCAGCTGTCGTAATGCAATGCAGCCCAATGCCAAAGTGCTCATCTTTGAACCCGTTATATCCAGAGAAGATACCAGGCAAGGTGGCAAAGAGATCGACCTTTTGTTATTAGGTAGTTTTGATGGAGGACAAGCACGCACTGAGGAGGAGCTTAAAATACTGCTGGCCAGCGCAGATCTGAAACTTAATCGTATTATCGATACCGGAAGCTATGTATCAATCATTGAGGCTATTTCGGCCTGAATATAAGTACCCGTTTTAAAAATCCGTATAATTGGAATATTAAATAATGAAGTGCTATGGACAATGTTATGAAATATTGCGGTATAACATTGTCATTTATTAATACCCAGACATTTACAATGCCAAAAATCAGAAATCTATCTATGTAAAACGGGGGGTGATATTATAGTGACCGATATTTTGCCACTCCCCCAGTTATAAACATATCTGAACACTTTACTCACCACTCCCAGAAAACAGAGTGGCGAGAATCATACAAAACATTAATCAACTATAACGCGGCCATTAAGCGGCTGTATTGGCCGATTATTGTTATGATGAACAACAGACTGGAATTGATGTATTTGTTCAGCAGAAACATTAACAGGCTGGTCAAGCACCAACCAGGTGACACCTTCCGAACAAGGTGGCGTGGTCAGTGAACCACTAAAACGGTAGAAATTGAACTGCTTTGGTAACAACGCTTTGATATCCAAAGGCCTATTCAGTATTGTTAATTGGTCTACCGCTGTTGGCATTTGCTGCCAGGCCAGTGCCAATTGTGTATTAGCTTTTCCCAACTGGAACAGCAGCGCCAATACTACCAACTCACCCTTGTCATCTTTATAAACAAAATGAGCCTCCAAGGGGAACTGTTTACCATCAATCTCGTTTTCACTGGGGGTGTGAAAGTGGAATTGTTGCAATGTAAACGTATCGCCATCCAGCTTTAACGTATTACCAGCGCTAGTATTAATCTGAACCGTATGGCCATTATTAACGATTTGTTGCTTGCCTTGCTGGAAATTTAGGTCCAATTGACCATGATGGGTTTTCAAAGCACTATGAATATTAACCGGTGACTGATTTTTACCCGTTTCACAAAGTGAGAAATCCGGTGAGAGTTTCCCCCAATGTGCCGGGTCTTCCTGCCCCTCATATCCCCAGTGAGCATGTTCCGCAGCACTGGCAGAAAAACTGGCTACCAACATTGCAGCGAACAATAATTTTCCTTTCATTTCTTATCCCTATTAAGCAAAAACTAAATTACACCTGACGAACAACCATACAAAGCATGGCAATAGCCGCCGGAGTAAAAGAGTAACTCAGCTTTTTTTTAGGATATGTCAGTTACTTCCTACAAAACGATAAAATTATTGTAATAGCTTAAATCTAAAGTATTTTTTCATTAATGAAAAATGTAACCAACTGCGTTGGGGAGGGTGTACAGGAGAAAATGGTGAGAAAGGCCAGTGTTAAACGGCCCTTCCCTGTTGGCTGGTTTATCGGAGAGTTAAAGCTCTTCACCATTGCTGGCAATCACTTTTTTATACCAGTCAAAACTTTGTTTACGTGAACGCGCCATGGTGCCAGTGCCGTCATCGTTTTTATCCACGTAGATAAAACCATAACGTTTGCTGTATTCACCGGTTGTGAATGATACACAATCGATACAACCCCACGGGGTGTAGCCCATCAGGTCTACGCCATCTTCAAACACGGCTTTTTTCATCTGCTCAATATGAGCTTTAAGATACGCAATGCGGTAATCATCATGGACCATGCCGTCATCAGCCACTTTGTCTATCGCGCCAAAACCATTTTCAACAATAAATAGCGGCTTCTGGTAGCGTTCATACAATATGCTCAGTGAATAACGCAAGCCGACGGGATCAATCTGCCACCCCCAATCTGATGCTTTAACATGTGGGTTAGGGACACTGCCCTCAAAGCCAGAAAGGGAATTACCGCTGCCAGGATTAACCGCAGAAACTGCGTTACTCATGTAATAGCTTAAGCCCATGTAATCGGCGCAGCCCTCACGTAGAGTCTCAAGGTCGCCCTCTTCCATATTGATAGTGAAACCGCGACGCTCCCATTCATTCAGAATATATGAAGGGTAGTAACCACGCATGTGGACGTCACCGAATAAATAGCGCTCTCGCATAGCCTCCACCGAATACATCATGTCATCTGGATGGCAAGAGAATGGATAGAGAGGCACCATTGCCACCATACACCCAATCTTGAACTCCGGATTAATAGCATGGCCCAGCTTAACCACTTTGGCACTGGCCACAAACTGATGATGCAGAACCTGATACATTGTTTCTTCGGGGTTTTCTTGCTCGGTAAACACCACGCCAGAGCAGCAGTAACCAAATAGTGGGTATTTCCAGTTACGTTGGTTATTGATCTCGTTGAATGTCATCCAATATTTGACTTTGCTTTTGTAGCGCTCCATAACCACTTCACTGAATTTCACGAAAAAGTCGACTACTTTCCGATTTTTCCAACCACCGTATTCTTTAACCAAGTGCCACGGCATTTCGAAGTGAGATAGTGTAATAACCGGTTCGATACCGTATTTCAGCAACTCATCAAACATGTCATCGTAAAATTTCAGACCCGCTTCATTCGGTTGCAGCTCATCACCCTGCGGGAAAATACGTGTCCAGGCAATAGAAGTACGGAAGCATTTGAAACCCATTTCGGCAAATAGCACGATGTCTTCTTTATAATGACCATAAAAATCAACCGCTTCATGGTTTGGATAGCGATAACCCTCTTGCACGCCATCGGTCATAACTCGGTCAACACCGTGAGCGCCGCCGGACAATACATCGGCAATGCTTACACCTTTGCCGCCTTTATCCCAGCCGCCTTCAACCTGATGTGCCGCAACTGCGCCACCCCATAAAAAATCTTTCGGTAATTGTTTGTGGCTCATAACTCTCTCCCTTAATACTGTGGGCAATTGTTCACCCTGAAAATGAAAATCAATGGCGGATGACTAACCCGCCCGAACATTCACTATTTTAGCCTTAATTCATTCGTGCCTGGGCAATGGGTGCTTCAGATGCATTAACACTGCTTGGTTGTTCCACATTCTCTGGCTCATCGGTAAACCCAACCAACCAGGTGAAAACCGCCCCCAAGACGAAAGCGACGGTAATAGAAAGCAGGAATCCCAAGAACTGTGCCATATGCCCTTCTTTAAAGAATACCGGCAACACCGCAATACCCGGCAAGCAATAGCTCCATGACACAGCATTAAAAGACCCCGCGATGGCCCCACCAATTCCCCCTGCGGCACAACTGCATAAGAAAGGTTTCTTCAAGCGTAATGCCACGCCGTAAATTGCGGGTTCGGTAATACCGAATAAAGCGGTAATCCCCGCTGACAATGAAATTCCTTTCATTTCACGATTACGCGTTTTTAAGTAAACACCAAACATGGTTCCGGCCATGGCAAAAACTGCGGAGGCTTGCAAGCCGGTAAAGGTGTCATAACCCAGTGTCGCGTAGTTCCCTACAGTGACCGGAGTGATGCCCCAATGAACACCCAATGTGACTAATGGCTGCCAGAAGGCACCCACCATAAACCCGGCTATTGCTGGGCTGAGATTATAAAGTGTGTTGTAAACGCCGCCAATTGCCCCACCAATCAAGTTACCCACCGGGCCAAATACCAGCAGGGTTAAGGGCACCATAATGGCAATACAGAACATCGGGGTAAACAGATTACGCACCACCATTGGCAATACTTTTTCAAAGAAACGCTGCACGTAAGACATCGCCCAGACCATCAAAATGATCGGGATAACCGAGGCGGTGTAGCTTAGGTATTGCACGGGAATACCGAAGAAATCTAAGGTGGGTGACGATAAAGGAATACCGGCAATGGTATTCAAAATATGGGCAACCTGCGGATTATTCAGCGCCTCATACATTAATTGCTGAACGGCTGGATCTGCGGAGTTCACCGTAACAATTTTATTAGCCGTCAGCATGTTCATATAATCAGGGCTGATCAACGCACAAGCAGTAATAACGGCGGTAAAAGGATTAACATTGAACTTTTTGGCCGCAGTAAAGGCCACCATCACCGGCAGGAAGGTAAATCCGGTCCAGGAGACAAAATTTAAAATTCGATAAGTGCCGCTGGCGGCATCCATCCAGCCAATCGCAGCCAGGAAAGAAATAATCCCTTGTAAAATACCGCAGGCGGCCAGTGGATAAAGGAAAGGTGCAAAAATACTGGATATAATATCCATCAACCGGCTAACGATACCGACTTTAGGTACTGCCACCGGTGCACTTTCATCGAAATTAATCAGGTTCGTGACATGCTTATAGGCATCGCCGACGTGGTTACCGATAACCACTTGCATTTGCCCACCCGCTTCAATAACGGTAATAACCCCTTTAACACGATTTAATTTTTCTTTATCGACAGCTTTATTATCTTTCAATATAAAACGTAAACGTGTTGCACAATGTGTGACGGTAATCACATTATTATCACCGCCAATATACTTAATAATTTCTTGGGCGGTCAATGCGTAATCAATTGCCATTATTAGTCTCCTGTCACGAATGCTGAGTATAAGATAAACAGAGTGTTATCGGATTATTATTAATATTTTTTCGATTGAGACTGGAGTTTAGCAAAAATAAAGATGAAGTCACGATATAACAAAAACCATGAATTGGAATATGTAACATGTAAAAAACACCCTGTTTTATAGGGTGTTTTTATTAACTAATTGAGGGAGTTTTTTACCAATAGTTTCAATAATATATAAAACGGGGATCTGAGTAGTAATATTATATTGCCCCTCTAATACAATAGGTGGCATGTGATAAGAGATATTTAAATCAGCCATCTTAGCCAAGGTCGAATTATCACTATTGGTCAAGCTAATAATCTTGCAGTGTTGCAGGCTAAACTGATTAGCGATACGGATGATTTCTTCCGTTTCACCAGAAACAGAGAGGATAATCGCAATCGCATCCTGATACATATCACTATTGATTGGATAATAAGGATCGTCAATATAAGTGCTGTATTTTCCTACATTAGAAAAGAAACGTGCACTGTATTTTCCTAATGCACCCGATGTTCCTATTCCAACAAAAATAATTCTGCGCGTAGCCGCTATTTTCGCCGCAGCACTATCAAGTAAATCATCAAACTCACTATTATTAATACTCTTAAAATAGCTAATTATTTCACTAATACCAAAACTGACCGGGGGCTTTTCATCATGCTCTAAATGGAGCTTAAAACGCACACGAAATTCAGAATACCCATCACAATTCATTTTTTTGCAAAACCGCAAAACTGTCGTAGTAGATACGCCCGCAGCATCTGCCAGTTCCCTGATGGTCATGTACTTCACTTTATCGGTATTTTTTATGATGTAGTTATAGACGATCAATTCCAGTTCGTTCAGCGATGATATTTCTTTATAGGTAAACATACTGGTACCTGAAACGATGCAATGGTGTGAGATAGGTGAATTTAGCATGAAAAGGGGGGAGTAACGAGGGGGTGGGTGACAGCCAGGGAAACTTAACAACATTGAAAGGGCGTATCATGTTCAGTAACTCCAGGGGCTGGGGTTTAAAGAAACAATTTTAGTGTCTATTACTACCAAGAGCACAATACCGGGCAATTAAGCCCGGTTTATTAAC
>NZ_JBLWEX010000223.1:0-17637 GCF_048323875.1 Yersinia sp. LJYL362 | reverse complement strand
CACCCAGTTCGTTGATCCCTTCTTGCAGGATCTGACCTTTTTCGTCTTCTTTGTAGTAAGCAACCTGTTCACGGTCTTGCGGGGTGTACTGCTGACCATTCGGGCTGTAAATACCAATCTGACGGAATAGACCTTCCATACCGAAGGTACGCGCTTCATCAGCGATGATTGGAACAATGCGGTCTTTGATAGACTTGTTCTTCAGCATCACGTTCAACGCACGTACGAAGGCGATAGTGGTAGAAATTTCTTTATTCTGCTCTTCCAGCAAGGAGCTGAAATCTGACAACGCTGGCATTTCCAGCTTTTCAGTGAACTTAGGCATACGGGTTGGCACATAGCCTTCCAGCGCCTGACGACGTTCGTGCAGATACTTGTACTCTTCGGAATCTTTTTCGAAGGTAATGTATGGCAGTTTTTCGATATCAGCATCAGCAACAGGTACGTTGAAACGATCGCGGAAGTGGTGAACCCCTTCCATGTTCATTTTCTTCACCTGGTGGGCGATGTTTTTACCTTCAGCTGTTTCGCCCATGCCGTAACCTTTAATGGTGTGGGCCAGGATAACAGTTGGTTTGCCAGTGGTTTCTTGTGCTTTTTTCAGTGCAGCAAAGACTTTCTTCGGATCATGACCGCCACGGTTCAGAGACCAGATCTCGTCGTCGCTCATGTCTTTCACTAATGCAGCAGTTTCTGGGAAACGACCA
The DNA here is from genome assembly GCF_048323875.1 of Yersinia sp. LJYL362. NCBI lineage: Bacteria > Pseudomonadati > Pseudomonadota > Gammaproteobacteria > Enterobacterales > Yersiniaceae > Yersinia > Yersinia sp. LJYL362. The sequence continues at coordinate 16,930 of NZ_JBLWEX010000223.1, read as the reverse complement.
AAGAAGTGTTCGCGCACATAAGCGCCGTCTTTGGATTTGAAGGTTTGGTAGTCGCCATCCAGCGTTTCGTTCATCAGTTGGATCAGTTTACCGCTGGTATCTTTACGCAGCAGCTCATCCCAACGACCACCCCAAATCACTTTCAGAACCTGCCAGCCAGCACCACTGAAGATACCTTCCAGCTCATTAATAATTTTGCCGTTACCGGTAACCGGGCCATCAAGGCGCTGCAAGTTACAGTTGATAACGAAAACCAGGTTATCCAGTTTTTCACGGGTCGCGATGGTGATCGCACCTTTGGATTCTGGCTCATCCATCTCGCCGTCGCCCAGGAAGGCGTATACGGTCTGTGCTGAAGTGTCTTTCAGACCACGGTGAGACAGGTATTTCAGGAACTTGGCCTGATAGATTGCACTGATTGGGCCAAGGCCCATAGATACAGTTGGGAACTGCCAGAATTCAGGCATCAGTTTCGGGTGCGGGTAAGAAGACAAACCTTTACCGTCAACTTCCTGACGGAAGTTATCCATCTGTTCTTGAGTCAAGCGGCCTTCAAGGAAGGCACGTGCGTAAACGCCCGGAGAGATGTGACCCTGGAAGTAAACCAGATCGCCGCCGTCTTTTTGGTTACGAGCACGGAAGAAGTGGTTGAAGCAAACCTCGTAGAAGGTAGCAGAAGATTGGAAGGATGCCATGTGGCCGCCCAAATCCAGATCTTTCTTCGATGCACGCAACACGGTCATCACAGCATTCCAACGGATCGCGGAACGAATACGACGCTCCAGCTCCAGGTTGCCTGGGTAAGCCGGTTCGTCTTCTACCGGGATAGTATTGATGTAATCACGGCTGGCTGAACCAGCTGCAACACTCACACCACCTTTACGGGCTTCGCCCAAAACCTGATCAATCAGATACTGAGCACGCTCAACACCCTCTTCACGGATGACCGATTCGATCGCCTGTAGCCAGTCGCGGGTTTCGATCGGATCCACGTCATTATTTAAACGTTCTGACATGGTGGTATTCCTTATCTGTTTCTAATGGTTTATTTGGAGCCTATCTTCCTGTGCTTTAACCCCAGGCTAAAGCACGTGCCCTGGTGAAAACACCGGAAGATAGGCCCATCAGTTTAGTTGCCGCGTTTCGTGCTCAAAATAAGCATATAGAACCGACCCAAATGCAGGATAAGCTCTTAGTCCTTGCGCTGCTGGAGCCGACGCAAAGATCGCTCACGGCGACTGTGCTCCCGACTGAGGTCCAACAGAATTTCCTCGATAAACGCCAAGTGACGGTGTGAGGCTTCGCGAGCTTTCTCTGGCTCACGTGCCACAATCGCCTCAAAAATCCCGGCGCGGTGACTGCTCACCGTTGCCAGCATTTCGCGGCGCGAGTAAAGCAATTCAAAGTTTTGTTTAACGTTTTGTTCCAGCATCGGTCCCATGCAACGCAGTAAATGCAGTAACACTACATTATGTGCTGCCTCGGTGACCGCCACTTGATACTGCATAACAGCATCAGCCTCGGCATCCAAATCGCCGCTATCCTGTGCTTGCTGAATAACAGTATGGCATTCACGAATACGTTGTAGATCTTCATCAGTACCGCGCAGTGCAGCATAATAGGCAGCGACACCTTCGAGAGCATGACGGGTTTCTAACAAGTCGAATTGTGATTCTGGATGGTCGGCCAGCAATTCAGCCAGCGGATCGCTAAAGCTTTGCCACAGATTGGTTTGCACGAAAGTGCCACCCCCCTGACGGCGCAATAACAGTCCTTTGGCTTCCAGGCGCTGGATTGCTTCTCGCAGAGAAGGTCGGGAAACATCAAATTGCTTCGCCAACTCGCGCTCAGGCAGCAATTTCTCACCTGGGCGTAGCGTCCCTTCCAAAATCAGGTATTCAAGCTGCTGCTCGATAACATCTGATAATTTGGGCTGACGTATTTTGTTGTAGGCCATAATTTGTTGTAAGCCGTATTGAGTGAATCGTCTCTGCGAGTAGTGCGGAGTCAATTGGTAATACCAATTTCAAAAACGTGACGATAAAGTAACAAAGTATTCACTACCTGTCCATACGGACCTTGACCAAAATCATGAAACCCAGCACATTTTAACAACTTTACTGACAGCGTGATGCAAAGTGATAACGTCGCGTTGGTATTACCATTACCTGACACCTGATAGTTTTAACTTTTATGAAACGGATATTTAGGCAAGCTGAAGCGTTATAGTTATTTTATTTGTGAATTTAAATCCTATTTAAATGAATTTAAATTCATACAAGAACAAGAAAATCCTGTCTATTCCCTCTTTTTATCCTGAACACTGGTTTGACCATTATAAAAACGGCTAACTGGTGACATTTTGCGCAATAAATGCGTGTTACTGCTTTTTCTGAAAACAACAGCTTGATCACGCATCAACATTTTTATTGGCATTTTGACGAAAAATTAGCCGGATAAAATAAAAAGCAGATGCAATAATTCTCGCCTACCACTATTCTCTTTTAAACGGTAGCCAATGGAACAAATTCCACAAAAAGCAACCGTAAACAAAATAATACAAATAATGTAATCAAAATCTTACGCATAGTACGCGGCAACCATTTTGCCGGTGAATAGTGACAACGACAGAGGATGCAATAATGAGTATTCAACAGGAAGGTGCGGAGCTAAAGCGGGGGCTTAAAAACCGTCACATTCAGCTTATTGCCTTAGGTGGCGCTATTGGTACCGGGCTATTTCTAGGTATCGCGCAGACCATTCAAATGGCGGGGCCTTCAGTGTTACTGGGGTACGCGATTGGCGGTTTTATCGCGTTTCTGATTATGCGCCAGTTAGGGGAAATGGTGGTTGAGGAGCCGGTGGCAGGTTCGTTTAGTCACTTTGCTTATAAATACTGGGGCAATTTTGCAGGTTTTGCTTCCGGCTGGAACTACTGGGTACTGTACGTGTTAGTCGCGATGGCAGAACTCACCGCTGTCGGTATCTACGTACAATATTGGTGGCCGGAGATCCCAACATGGGTCTCTGCCGCGGTGTTCTTCCTCGCGATTAATGCCATCAATCTGGCAAACGTGAAAGTATATGGCGAGATGGAGTTCTGGTTTGCCATCATTAAAGTGGTCGCCATTATTGCCATGATCCTATTTGGTGGCTGGTTATTGCTGAGCGGCCAGGGTGGCCCGGAAGCCACTGTCACCAACTTATGGGCACAGGGCGGCTTCTTCCCCAATGGCATCATGGGGTTAGTGATGGCAATGGCGGTGATTATGTTCTCCTTCGGTGGGCTTGAGTTAGTCGGCATCACCGCAGCAGAAGCAGAAGATCCAGCCAAGAGCATCCCGAAAGCGACTAATCAGGTTATCTATCGTATCTTGTTGTTCTATATCGGTTCTCTGGCAATTTTATTGTCACTTTACCCGTGGGGCAAAGTGGTCGAAGGCGGCAGCCCGTTTGTACTGATCTTCCATGCATTGAACAGTAATGTAGTAGCAACAGTGTTGAACGTCGTGGTATTGACCGCAGCATTATCGGTCTACAACAGCTGTGTGTACTGTAACAGCCGTATGCTGTTCGGTTTAGCCAAGCAAGGTAATGGCCCGAAAATGCTGTTGAAAGTCGATGGTCGCGGCGTACCGGTTATTGCCATCGCGGTTTCTGCCTTTGCCACTGCTTTCTGCGTGCTGATTAACTATTTGATTCCGGGCCGCGCTTTTGAATTGCTGATGGCATTAGTGGTATCCGCACTGGTGATCAACTGGGCCATGATTAGCCTGGCACACCTTAAATTCCGTGCGGCTAAAAACCGTCAGGGCGTTATCCCACAATTCAAAGCATTCTGGTATCCGTTTAGTAACTACCTGTGTTTACTGTTCCTGGCCGGCATTCTGGTCATCATGTATCTAACACCAGGTATCCAGATTTCAGTACTGTTGATTCCTGCCTGGTTAGTGCTATTGGCAGTCGGTTATATCCTGAAAAATCGCAACCAGAGAGCCAAATCCTGATAGCAGGAAGCATCTTGTTATTGCGAGAAACCTGACGATATCGTCGTAAACGGGCCTGCTATTACTGCTGGCCCGTTTATTTTATTGAATTGAAATAAATTATTGAAGTGGTCCAGAGCGGAAACAAACTCCTCAGCCTGAGTTATAAATCAATTACCTATACCAGCGCACCATAAATAGTCAGTAAAGCAACAACCACAATGACGGCCACCGTGACTTTTCGCGCTAAGGACACCGCCGATCTGGGTGTCTGCACCGGATCTAAATGAGGCTCTCGCGCCAGCGAATATTGCGCCAGTTGGGTTAACACTTGGTACTGCGAGGAACGAAAGTCACCCAATGAAGCAAACCAGGCGGGTAAGGCTCTTTCCCCATGCCCCAATAATGCATAGGCAACACCCACTAACCGCACCGGTATCCAGTCAAGCCAATGCAAAATACGATCAATGCCGGATTGTGAGCGCTGTAAAGGAGTATGATGACGCGCCAACCAAGTTTGATACCCACGTAACATCGCATACCCTGCTAATGCCACTGGGCCATAGCTAACACAAACCACGAACCAGAAGATCGGCGCTAAATAGTAACGGAAGTTTATCCATAACAAGGCATTTTGCAGAGATTCCAGCCGAGCTTTTTCACCACTATCCATCGGTAAGCCATGAATAAGTGCCAACTCCTCAGCCATTTTATCAGTAGCATGAGCATCGCCCTGACGTGCAGCTTTCAAATAAGCTCGGTAATGTTTACGTATTCCACCCGCACCAATACACAACAGGCAAATGAGTATCCAGATAAGTAAAAGGGGTAAACCAAACATAATGTTTTGCACTAGCCGCAAAACCAGCCCTACCAGCACCATCCACACAGCGGTCAGTAAAATTGTTTGTACCAACGAAAAGTGGCGTAAACGCGTAAATACCACTTCTAGGCGATGATCTAGTTGCCAATGTTCGCCCAGTTTAAACAAGCGCTCCCATGCCAGCACCAGCAACAGCGTAAACAGTGTCATTAGCTCTTACTCTCCCTTTGTACTTAACCCGCCCACAAACAGGGCATATGCCTCCCGGCATGTATAAACGACAATATCAGACAAGGTGACAAGCTATACGTGCTCGACCATGAACCTCTGGTTAATACTGCATGACTTCTGTATTACGATGGTAAAGATGACTTCGCTAAATTCTGTTGATACAACGCCCAGTCAAAAGCAGGGCCTGGGTCAGTTTTGCGCCCCGGCGCAATATCGCTATGGCCTACAACCTGCTCTGCGGTTATCGGATAATGGGCAAATAACAGAGTACTTACCTCAGACAGGCTGCGATATTGTGCGGCGGTAAACGGTAACACATCCGTCCCTTCCAACTCGATTCCAATGGAAAAATCGTTACACCGCTCACGTCCGGCAAAAACAGATACTCCGGCATGCCAGGCACGTTTATCAAATGGAACATATTGAATAATTTCACCATCCCGGCGGATCAGGCAATGAGCTGAAACTCGCAGGTGAACAATATCGGCAAAATAAGGATGTTCATCAGGATTGAGGGTGCCAGTAAACAGTTGATCTATATACGGTCCGCCAAACTCACCAGGAGGCAAACTAATATTATGAATCACCAGCAGAGAAGGAGCTTCACCTTCTGGCCGCTGGTCGCAATGAGGGGAAACGACCCGTTTGACCCCAGAAATCCAGCCATTATCTAACTGCCAGTTATTTTCTAACTGCATAGTTTACCCCAGCCCCCTAACCTAAATAGTACACTGCAACCGGCTCTTTTATGGCACTTCTGCCAGCAACAGAGTAGCATGTTTGGACAACTATCTATCCGCCATTTCGGAGTTTTCTATGCCGACCCGCAGCTATAATGCCGACAGCCGCCGCGCCGAGCTATTGGAACGAATTCAACGCGATATCCCTTCAACTGTTGCTCAAGCCTTGAGTGAAGACCTGGGTGGTGAAGTCAACGCCGACCGCGACCTCACCGCGCAATTACTACCAGCAAGTAAGCAGGCAGAGGCAACCATCATTACCCGTGAAGCTGGTGTTTTTTGTGGTGAACGCTGGTTGAATGAAGTGTTTATTCAACTTGGTGCCCAAGTATCAGTAAAATGGGAAGTTAAAGATGGCGACGAGCTGGTTGCTGATCAGGTTCTTTGCCATCTGACTGGCCCCGCACGCATTTTGCTGACAGGTGAACGTACTGCACTTAACTTCCTGCAAACTTTATCAGGCGTAGCAACTGAAGTGAGCCGCTATGTGACCGCACTCTCCGGATTGCATACCCAATTACTTGATACCCGGAAAACAGTGCCGGGGTTGCGTACAGCGTTGAAATACGCAGTCCTCTGTGGTGGTGGTAATAACCATCGGCTTGGCTTGTCTGATGCTTTCCTTATTAAGGAAAATCACATTATTGCTGCCGGTTCGATTAAAGAAGCGGTTGCCAAAGCATTTTGGATACATGCCGATGTCCCTGTGGAAGTTGAAGTTGAATCCCTTGATGAACTACAGCAAGCACTGGAAGCGGGTGCTGACATCATCATGCTGGATAACTTCACCATTCCAATGATGCGTGAAGCGGTAAACATGCGCGATGAACTTGCCAAGACACAGAGCAGCGCACAACTGGAGGTTTCGGGTAACGTCATACTGGAAACACTACGCAGCTATGCTGAAACAGGTATTGATTTTATTTCAGTCGGGGCGCTGACCAAACATATTACTGCCCTGGATCTTTCCATGCGCTTTAAATAATCCTACCAAAAAATGATCGGCAGATGGCTCGCAATAACAGGCCCTTATTCTGTTTTGCGAGCATCGCCGAAATTATCTGTGATTCAGTTGCAATAAACTAAATATCCGACAGCACGCTTCGCAACTCACTCTGATCCCTCTTGTTAGCTCCTATTTAAAAAGCGCACTCTGCCCACGTTTTCTCACACACATGGAGAGTGTCAAATGACTAATCAACGAGGTTTTACATTAATTGAATTGATGGTTGCGATCGCCATCATTGCGGTTCTCAGTGGTATAGGTATTCCGTCCTATCAACGCTACATCCAAAAAGCAGCCCTCACCGACATGTTGCAAGCTATGGTTCCCTACAAAATGGCTGTAGAACTTTGCGCACTGGAACATGCCAGCCTTGATAACTGTGATGGAGGAAAGCAAGGCATCCCCACAGGGGGATCATCCCGCTATGTCAGTGCGACCACCATAGATAAAGGCGTCATTACATTGACAGGCCAGCAAACTCTCGCCAATTTGACTCTGGCGATGTCACCAACAATAGATAACGGCGGGAATGTTGTCTGGACCAGAACGTGCACCGCAGCAAACAGTAGCATCACTGACAACTGTAAAGCCGTGTTCCGCTTCAATGATAAGGTCTAATCAAATGACCGAACTCATGGAATGTCCACACGAGACAATAAATGATGAATTACACACCATTTGCCGCCGTTATAGATCAATAGCCTTAAAACTCGATAGCAAGAACCTAACCATAGCTTCACCTCACCCAGTCAATGAGGCGCTGCTAACTGCGCTGCGTTTTGCGTGTGGCCGTAAAATCAAGGTGGAATACTGGCCGGAGGCCAGAATTGAGCAATCACTCAATTTGAGCCCATCAACGCAAGAGCTCTTAGAAACTAACGTACCTATAAAGGGAGCTGATGACACATTACTTGATAATGAAAACGATACACCTGTTATTCAATTTATAACGCAGACACTCAGGTTGGCGATTCAGAAGCGTGCATCAGATATCCATTTTGAACCTTATCAATATCACTACCGCATTCGTCTAAGAATTGATGGCGTATTACACGAATCCCCATCGCCTACAGTTGAGTTATCTCGTCGTATTAGCAGTTGCCTGAAGGTTATGTCTAAACTTAATATTGCGGAAAAACGGTTAGCGCAAGATGGTCAGTTAGCTCTGGTATTAGACGGTATCCGCTACTCAATGAGAATAGCGACCCTCCCCGTGCAATATGGTGAAAAAGTGGTGCTGCGAATTCTCAATATGAAGCAGCAGCCTACTCTGGAAAAACTGGGGCTTACAACAGTGGCCCACCAGCAATTAACTCAAGCGCTATCAGCGCCTCAGGGGTTGGTTCTGGTTACTGGGCCAACAGGAAGTGGTAAGACAGTAACTCTCTATTGCAGCCTGGAGCAGCTCAATCAGGGACAAATAAACATCTGTAGTGTTGAAGATCCTATTGAGATCCAGGTTGACGGTATAAATCAAACACAAACCAACAGTAAGATTGGACTGGATTTTTCTAATGTATTGCGTGCCATGCTGCGTCAGGATCCTGATGTCATTATGCTCGGTGAGATTCGTGATAATGAAACCGCAGAAATAGCAGTTAAAGCAGCACTAACGGGGCATCTGGTTCTCTCAACCTTGCATACCAACTCCACAGCAGAAACACTGATACGCCTGACACACATGGGCGTAGATCGTCACTTAATTGCTTCCAGCCTAATATTAGTTATCGCCCAACGATTAGTCCGAAAATTGTGCCTGCATTGTCGTCAGGCATCATCAGTCCCTTTCCTGACATCACCAGATATATGGGCAAGTCCACTGCAACATTATCTTGCCGTTGGTTGTGAACATTGCTGTGCCGGATATTATGGTCGAACGGGAATTTATGAAATGTTAAATGTCACTCCGCCAATCCAACAAGCTTTACTTAATAATGTCAGCCCAGCAGAACTCACCAGGATTGCGCAAGAACAAAAACAAGTCACATTACTTTCGGCGGGTCTGGCATTGGTCGAAAACGGTATGACCACTCTCAGCGAAATTAATCGTGTTGTGGGGCTGCAAATACAAGTTGAGGCAATACCGTGAGCTATCAGCGCTTATTTTATTGGAGAGCAATTAATACTGAAGGGCAATTACAGACAGGTGCATTACTGACGACGGAGAGAAATACTGTCTATGAATATATGCTCCATAATGGGTTACAACCACTGAGGGTTAAGGGTGGGAAAAGATTATCGATTAGCTATTGGCGCGGTGAACGTCTGATTGCTATCACTCGCCAATTAGCAACATTATTACAAGCGGGCCTGCCTTTAGTGAATTGTTTGCAATTGCTGGCACAAGAAATAGATGCCTTACCCTGGCAGTGCTTATTACAGGAAATAAGTCAGCAAGTATCACAGGGGCAGTCATTATCAGAGGCAATGGCCCATTACCCTCATACTTTCCCTCAATTATATCCCCCCGTGATTGCAATGGGGGAGTTGACGGGTAATCTTGAGCAGTGCTGCATGCAGTTGGTACAACATCAAGAGCGGCAGCAAAAATTGCAAAAAAAAGTCATTAAAGCACTTAAATATCCAGTAGTTGTCTGTATTGTTGCGCTGGTTGTCAGTACTGTCATGTTGGTTTTGGTTCTGCCCGAATTTGCACAAATATACCAATCGTTCGATACACCATTACCAGTACTGACTGCCACACTTCTATTTATATCCGCATTTCTTACTGCATATGGGCCATACTTAATCGCATTATTAACCTTATTTTGTATTAGTTATATATATGTACGGCGACATCAGACTCACTGCCAACAATGGGAACAGAAACTTCTATTACGTATTCCATTAGTATCAGCATTGATTCGTGGCAGTTGCCTTAGTCAAATTTTTCAAACTCTGGCGATCACTCAGCACGCAGGTTTACCACTGACCGCGGGCTTAGATGCTGCACTCCGTTCCATCAATAATGACGCTTATCAGCAAGCATTGAAGAGTATTCAAAAACAAATCAATCAAGGGATTCCACTGCATGTCGCCATCACCCAGCACCCTCTATTCCCCCCGTTATGCCAACAAATGGTTCGTGTGGGCGAGGAGTCTGGTGCGCTGGATGTGCTACTCGGGAAACTGGCAGGTTGGCAGCAACAGCAAACACAGGATTTGGCCGACAATCTCACACAAATGCTGGAGCCACTTTTGATGTTAATTATTGGCAGTATTGTTGGGGTACTGGTAATCGCGATGTATTTACCGATATTCCAGCTAGGGGATGTTATCGGGTAAATAATGTTATTAGAGGAGGGATATCCGGTGGGATTTTATTGAAAAGAGGCGTTGAACTGCGCCTCTTTTCATCTCAATCACAGGCTCGTGATTGCTAACTTTATCAGAGCACAACTTACTCTCGAAAACCCAATATCAGTTACTGCCAAACACACGGTTTTCTTGCTCTGCTACGCGAATAAAAGTGGTGCGTTTAGTCAGTTCTTTTAAATGCGATGCACCCACATAGGTACAAGCGGAACGCAAACCGCCCATAATGTCGCGAACGGTGTTATCAACGGATCCACGTAATGGCAATTTAACCGTCTTACCTTCCGCCGCTCGGTACTCAGCAACACCACCGACATGGCGTTTCATGGCTGACTCTGAACTCATACCGTAGAACAGCATAAACTTCTCACCATTCTCTTCAACAACTCGGCCTTCGCACTCATCATGCCCAGCTAGCATGCCGCCCAACATGACAAAGTCAGCACCACCACCGAAAGCTTTCGCAACATCACCCGGCACGGAACAACCGCCATCACTAACAATCTGTCCACCCAAACCGTGTGCTGCATCAGCGCACTCGATAACCGCCGACAACTGCGGATAACCAACGCCTGTTTTCACGCGAGTGGTGCAAACCGAACCTGGGCCAATCCCAACTTTAACAATATCAGCGCCCGACAGAATAAGTTCTTCTACCATCTCACCAGTCACCACATTGCCCGCACAAATAACTTTATCTGGGCATGCTTCGCGAGCTTTTTGTAAGAAGGAAACAAAATGCTCGGAATAACCGTTAGCCACATCAATACAGATAAATTTCAAGGCAGGTGATAACGCCAAAATTTGTTTCATCTTGTCGAAATCAGCAGAAGATGTCCCGGTAGAAACCATGACATGACGTAAGACTGATTCAGGAACTCGTTTCACAAATTCGCCCCACTGCTCAACAGTGTAGTGTTTATGAACTGCGGTCAAAACATCGAATGAGGCCAGAACTTCTGCCATGCGGAAGGTGCCAACAGTATCCATATTAGCAGCGATGATAGGTACACCAGACCAATTCCAACCTGAATGTTTGAAGGTAAACTGGCGTTCCAGTTCGACTTCAGAACGACTTTTCAGTGTTGAACGTTTAGGGCGGATTAACACATCTTTAAAGCCTAGTTTCAAACCTTCTTCAATACGCATGGCTAATTATTCCTGGTTATTGGCGATAGATCGCAAAATGTGATCGGGCGTAAATCACGCCATCCCAGTGAAGCTATCATACGCATGAATAATTCTACGGCAAGACTGCGAATCCACCTTTATTTGCGCTACAATCCCACAAATTACCTGAAGAGTCTCAATCCCGTAGTTATCCTCGTACTCACTTCACTTATTTTTCCACGTAGCGCAAACAGAATGCACACCTTGCTATGCCTTAGCACCTGCTTTCAGATACAATTCGGCCACTCACTAACTGTATGCAAGGCTAGGCAATGACCTATATTGTGGCTCTCACTGGTGGAATTGGCAGTGGTAAAAGCACAGTCGCAAATGCATTCGCCAATCTCGGTGTTCCTCTGGTTGATGCTGATATTATTGCTCGCCAGGTGGTTGAACCCGGCATGCCGGCATTAATGGAAATCGCCTCTCGCTATGGGGAAACTATCTTGCACACAGATGGCACATTGAATCGTGCAGCATTGCGCAAGAAAATTTTCAGTGAGCCGCAGGAAAAAGCGTGGTTAAATTCATTGTTGCATCCACTGATCCAACAGGAAACCCAGAGCCAACTCGCCAATATTGATGAGCAGTATGTACTTTGGGTTGTCCCCTTGTTGGTTGAAAATGGTTTACATCACCGTGCTAATCGTGTGTTAGTGGTAGATGTGGCACCTGAAATACAACTCGCTCGAACAATGGCGAGAGATGGTATTACCCGCCAACAGGCAGAAGATATTTTAGCTTCACAGGTTTCGCGGCAACAGCGGCTAGCCTGTGCTGATGACATTATTGACAATAGCGGCGATCCCATAGTTATCGCCCCGCAAGTTACTTTATTACACCAGCAGTATTTAAAATTGGCAGCTGCGGCCCAACAGGATCTACATAGATGAGTGACCTCACCTCAACAATACTTTTTGAACACCCGCTCAATGAAAAAATGCGTACCTGGCTAAGAATGGAGTTTTTACTACAACAATTAGAAAGCCAGCGTACGTTAGATAATATTGCCAGTGCATTAACGTTTTTCCGCACAGCATCTGATTTAATTGATGTTCTTGAGCGCGGTGAAGTTCGTACTGATTTGCTTAAAGAATTAGAGCGCCAACAACAGAAGTTACAACTATGGGCAGATATGCCCGGTGTTGATATGTCGCTGGTGGATTCCTTGCGTAGTCAGTTAAAAAGCCGGGCTTCAGTATTGATGTCAGCACCGCGCATCGGGCAGTCGCTAAAAGAAGATCGATTAATCAGCGTTGTTCGCCAGCGCCTGAGTATCCCAGGTGGCTGCTGTAGCTTCGACTTACCCACTTTGCACACCTGGTTGCATCAGCCTCAGGAACAACGCAATCAGCACATCGATAAGTTGCTCACAAGTCTGACCCCGCTCAATCAGTCGCTAACTATTATTTTAAATTTAATTCGCCAATCCGGCCCTCTGCGGGCACAAATCAGCTTAAATGGTTTCTTCCAGGACAATGCCGAAGGGGCTGATTTACTGAGATTACGCCTGCCGCTAGACCCGCAGTTATATCCACAAATTTCCGGTCATAAAACACGATATGCAATTCGCTTCTTACCACTCGACAGTGAAAATGGTACCGTGCCGGCACGTTTATCGTTTGAATTAGCCTGCTGCTGAGTTTGTGATTAGTCGCTGGCATTGGATAGATTTTAGGAGAAAACATGGAAACCGAAGTCATCGAGGTCAACTGTCCGACCTGCGGCAAAATTGTTATCTGGGATGAACAAAGCCCTTATCGCCCATTCTGCTGCAAGCGTTGCCAGTTGATTGATTTAGGTGAGTGGGCCGACGAAGAAAAACGTATTTCCAGTAATGGTGAGCTATCTGACAGTGATGAATGGAGTGAGGAAGACCCTCTTCAACACTAACAGTCGCAGCCTAGCCAGATGGAGCAAACGGATGTTTTGCTCCATTTAACTTATCTTAACGCCCCATCGGCCTATGCTGTAAGTAATTCAATAATGGCTGCATTGGCGGATGGGAACTCCTCAGCCAACAAGTCAGACTGCTTCACCCAGCGCATCGGCTGGCCTTCACGGCCAAAGGGCTCACCATCCCATGCTTCAACCATATAAAAACTTAATGTTACGATGCGATCGGTAAATGTGTGCTCTAACACTTTAAGCAAAACCGCCTCTTTCACCGAAATTCCTGTTTCTTCCAATAGCTCACGTTTTAATGCAACTTCGGGTGTTTCACCCTGCTCAATTTTGCCGCCGGGGAATTCCCAAAATCCGGCCATATGAGAATCAGCAGCACGCTGGGTAATAAAAATTTCTTGCTGGGAATTACGGATAATCCCAACTGCAATTTGTAAGTGTTTCAATTATTTTCTCCTGTCAGGGCATCAATGCTGGCTTGAGCACTCTTCCAGTTCACTCGTACTAAAAAGATAAGCAAAATAAAGGGCGGTGTTTAAGCCGCCCTCGTTATCAATGCATCAACTTATGCCTAAAATATTACTGTAGGCGGCCGTGGCACTGCTTGTATTTCTTACCTGAACCACATGGGCACGGATCATTACGCCCGACTTTGCGCTCAAGGCTGGCTGCCACATTGGCTTCTTCCTGTGACATCAGTGCGCTGTTATCAGATTCGTGGCTAAGTTGTTGCTGTCTAGCCAAACGCTCAGCTTCTTCGCGACGTTGTACTTCCAATGCCTCTACTTCTTCCGGCATCCGCACCTGTACTTTGCTCAGAACGCTGATCACTTCATATTTCAGTGATTCCAACATTGCAGCAAACATCGCGAAAGATTCACGTTTATATTCTTGTTTAGGATCTTTTTGTGCGTAGCCACGGAGATGGATGCCCTGACGCAGATAATCCATTGCCGCTAAATGCTCTTTCCACAACGAATCAAGCGTTTGTAACATCACACCTTTTTCGAAGTTACGCATCATGTCAAAACCAACCACTTCTTCTTTACGCTGATAATCAGCAATCGCCAGTTGCAGAATGCGTTCACGTAAAGTTTCTTCGTGCAGTTGTGGTTCGTCTTCCAGCCATTGAGCAATTGGCATGTCCAGGTCGAAATCATTTTTCAGACGCTGTTCCAGACCTTCGACATCCCACATTTCTTCCAGAGACTGGGTTGGAATGTAGCTATCGATAACCGTTTTGAATACATCTTCACGGATACTGTTAATGGTTTCACTCACATCAGCCACATCCAACAGCTCATTACGCTGGCTGTAGATAGCCCGACGTTGGTCGCTAGCTACATCATCATATTCCAGTAATTGCTTACGAATATCGAAGTTACGACTTTCAACTTTACGTTGCGCGTTGGCGATAGCTTTAGTCACCCACGGGTGTTCAATAGCTTCACCTGGTTTCATACCTAATTTACGCATCATGCCAGACACTCGGTCAGAGGCAAAAATACGCATCAGGGCATCTTCCATTGACAGGTAGAAGCGGGAAGAACCAGCATCACCCTGACGGCCCGCACGACCACGCAACTGATTATCGATACGGCGAGACTCATGGCGCTCAGTACCAATAATGTGCAAGCCACCGGAGGCCAGTACTGCATCATGGCGAATCTGCCACGCTGCTTTAATGGCTGCAATTTGGTCTTCTGTTGGGTTTTCCAGTAAGGCAATTTCACTCTGCCAGCTGCCTCCCAATACGATATCAGTACCACGACCCGCCATGTTAGTCGCGATAGTTACCGCGCCCGGTTGGCCCGCTTGGGAAACAATTTCAGCTTCCATGGCGTGGAACTTGGCGTTCAGAACTTTGTGTTCAATGCCTGCTTTCGTTAATTCAGCAGATACCACTTCTGATTTCTCAATCGAAATAGTCCCCACCAATACCGGCTGGCCGTTAGCAGTACGCTCACGGATATCTTCGATAATCGCACCAATTTTTTCCTGTTCGGTCATGTAGACCAAATCAGCCAAATCCTTACGGATCATTGGGCGGTTGGTTGGAACAACAATGGTATCCAACTTGTAAATGGAGCTAAATTCGAATGCTTCGGTATCTGCTGTACCGGTCATACCGGCCAGTTTTTCATAGAGGCGGAAGTAATTCTGGAAAGTGATTGAAGCCAGCGTCTGGTTTTCGTTCTGAATTTCTACGCCTTCTTTTGCTTCAACCGCTTGATGCAAGCCATCTGACCAACGACGACCTTGCATGGTACGCCCGGTATGTTCGTCAACAATGATAACTTCACCGTCTTTCACAATGTAGTCAACATCACGAGTGAACAATACATGAGCACGCAGAGCCGCCGTTACATGGTGCATCAACATGATGTTAGCTGGAGAATACAGAGACTCCCCCTCTTCCATGATGCCCGCTTCTACCAGCATTTCCTCAATTTTGATCAAACCGCGTTCGGTCAAATGCACCTGACGTGATTTCTCATCCACAGAGAAGTGACCTTCGCCCTGGAAAGTATCGGAGTCTTCTTTTTCCTGACGAATTAGCTTTGGAATCAGCTTGTTAACCCGAATATACATCTCTGAACTATCTTCGGCCGGGCCGGAGATAATCAGCGGAGTACGTGCTTCATCGATCAAGATGGAGTCAACCTCATCCACCAACGCGTAATGCAGTTTGCGCTGCACACGTTCTTCTGGACTGAACGCCATGTTATCGCGCAGGTAGTCAAAGCCGAATTCGTTGTTAGTACCATAGGTGATATCCGCAGCATAAGCAGCACGCTTAGCTGGAGCTGGCATATTAGGTAAGTTGATACCCACACTCAGGCCCAGGAACTCAAACAATGGGCGGTTATTTTCGGCGTCACGTTGAGCCAAATAGTCGTTAACGGTAACCACGTGGACACCACGGCCGCTCAACGCATTCAGGTAAGCTGGCAGAGTTGCAGTCAGCGTTTTACCTTCACCTGTACGCATTTCTGCGATGCAGCGTTCGTTCAGTACCATACCGCCAAGCAGCTGTACATCGAAGTGACGCATGCCAAACACACGCTTACTGGCCTCACGCACGACAGCAAAAGCCTCAGGGATCAACGTTTCCAGCACAGCACCGTTCGCCAGACGCTCACGGAATTCGTCAGTTTTGGCACGTAATTCCTCATTTGTCAGCTTTTCGACTTCAGGTTCCATACGGTTGATAAGATCAACTACCTTGCGCATACGGCGCAGTGTACGATCGTTACGACTGCCAAAAACTTTGGTTAATAATTTAATTAGCATGATTCTTAATATCTCTTACAAAACCACCAAACCGGTGGTCAAAAGTTGTATAAAATTGGGGGAAGCCAAGAGAATAATTAGATGAAATTGGCAGGCCCGGCACGGATACCTTGCACTTGTGCAAGCCAAAGCCCCGGTTTATGCAACGAAAGAACAGGCCGTTTAATCTGCTCGGTATAGCGAATAATAGTGGGTGGTTTGAACTCGTGGGTCAGTAACGCATTCAGCGTATTCAACAATGCAAGCTGCTGAATTTGTGATGGTTGTACTTGTTCTGCCTCTGCCACTTCTTGCACCCGGGCATAAACCACTTGGGGTGCCAGTGCAAATGACAGGTGACGAATAACCGTGCGCAGTGCATGCTGTTGCCAGTAGTCTACGCTGAATGAAGGGCGACGATGCATATCATGCAGCAATGCCAAACTACTAAAGTTTGTCGCACCGTAATTCTGACGGCTTT
>NZ_JBLWEX010000222.1:0-17542 GCF_048323875.1 Yersinia sp. LJYL362 | reverse complement strand
TCATCTGAAACACGATATTCCTTACTACGTCCATTGAGCACCAGACTGGTGGTCGATTTCGACACACCAGCCAGTTTGGCAATATCGTTGATGGTAATACGTTTATTGTTTTTCACAGATTAATGTTGTTCGCCGAGTGAATCTGTCGCCTTGAAAGATAGTTCATTCTAACATGGGCGAAGACAACAGCCAGTGTTGCACTCGCAGTTCAGCACTTCCCGCAAAAATGGCTTGTGGCGGTACTGGTGGGAAGTAACTCGACGTCATCACCGCTTCCCCCTGATTGATAAAAATCTCTATGCTGCAACGATCGCAAAGTAACTGTAATTGTTGCAATTTACCGCGCCAGTAACGGAATTCCCGCAATCCGGTGCGCAGATTATTACGACTTAAAATCAAGCGCGCACCATCCCATTCCAACAGCAGAGTATTGCCCAATTCGAGGGTGAAAGGCGCACTGACGTCGATTATCATTTCGGCACTACCGATTGCAAGAGCAGGGGCTTCTTGGGCACGGCCTTGCCACTGCGTATGTTCACACCGCAGCGCGGCTAACTCGCGGGCCGGTTGCTGAATCAGTTTGTCGCCATTAAGACTCAACTCGCGCGGGCAAGTCATGGTGTGGATCCAGCCATATTCCACTGTCGGTTGGTAAAACTCATCTTCATCTGGAAGACCCATCCAGCCGAATAATAAGCGACGGCCATCTGCGGCCAGCGTGGTTTGCGGCGCGTAAAACTCAAAGCCAGCGTCCAACTCGTGGAATGCCTGGTGATTGAAGGTGGCGTTGGTATAATCTAATTTGCCCAGTAAATAGCCTACCTGAAAGGTATTACGATAGCGTTCAGCTTCGGCTGGTATACCCTGTGGGCAGAACATCAAAACGTCTTTATCTGCCAGGGTAAACAGGTCGGGGCATTCCCACATATAGCCAAAAGGCCCAAGCCCCCCCAGACCAGAGCCAGCTATCTCACCCAGATTATGCCATTCGCGTAAATCACCAGAGCGCAGCAGTAGCACCTTGCCTTGTAGTTGTTTGTCCTGAGCGCCTAACACCATGTACCACTGGCCGTCGTGCTGCCAGACTTTCGGGTCACGCACATGTCCGGTATAGCCAGCGGGCAATGGGAGCACTGGCCCTAACTTGTCGAACTCGCCCCGTTCATTTTCCTGTGCCAAACATTGGAATGCGGTACGGGAGCCATCGGGGTATTTCACATTTCCGGTGTAAATCAGGGTGATAATGTCATCAGCAATTACCGCCGAACCGGAGTAACAACCATGACTTTCATAGGCTTCGCTCGGCACCAACGCCACGGGTTGATGCTCCCAATGCACTAAGTCAGTGCTGCGCCAGTGGCCCCAATATTTACTGCCGTGGCGGCAATCCAGCGGATTCCATTGATAAAACAGATGATAATAGCCAGCATGATAAATAAACCCATTAGGATCATTCAGCAACCCGACACAGGGAGCTAAGTGCCAGCCCGGCCGGTGTGGGTCTTGTAATGCGCGGCCCTGACCGCGCATTACTGCCAGCGTAAGATGTTTAAGCAAACTGGCTTCTTGCATTATTCGCTGTCCGTTTTGTATTTAAGTAGCAAGGAAATAATAAACGCAGCACCAAAGGCAATCACCAAGCCAATCAGATAGTTAACAATCGAATTGCCTTGCACGATGGCGATGCCGGGGATACCGGTCAAACCCACCGCGGTCATATTGACATGATTGGCCACCACCCATGCGCCACCGAGTGCTCCTCCCGCCAGTGCTGCCAGGAAGGGTTTGATAAAGCGTAGGTTAATCCCGAAAATAGCCGCTTCAGTTATCCCCAGCATGGCGGAAAATGCCGAGGGGATTACAATGGCTTTAATTTTGGCATCGCGGGTTTTAAAGTAGACCGCCAGACAAGCCCCACCTTGTGCAACATTCGCCATCGACCAGATGGGCAGCAGGAAGTTAACGCCAATATTGGGATTACCCAATAAACCAGCTTCGATTGCATGGAAACTATGGTGAATACCGGTTATCACGATAACGGAATATAGCCCACCAAATAACAATCCAGCCAACCAACCGGCATGGGTAATCAGGGTACTGAGTACCAGTGAAATGCCATCACCCAGCACGCGTCCGGCAGGGCCAATAAACAGCAGCGCAACAAATCCGGTAATAATGACGGTTAAAAACGGCGTGAGGATCAAATCCAGCGCATCAGGGATAATCTTGCGTAGGCGCTTTTCCAATATACTCATAAACCACACAGCTAGCAGGACGGGGAATACCGTGCCCTGATAGCCAATCATCGCCACCTCCATCCCGAAGAAGTTCATGGTGTGGAAACCACCCGCCACTCCCCAGGCATTGGTCAGTGCCGGATGGGTCAGAATGCCGCCCAGCGTGGCTCCCAGATAGGGGTTACCGCCAAACTCTTTGGCTGCGGTAAAACCAATCAAAATCGGCAAAATAATAAAAGCAGCGGAGCTGAACATATCCAACATGATAAATAGCGCGCTGTTGGCATCGGCCCAGCCATAGGTTTTCACCATGCCGAGCAAACCCATCAACAAACCGGAGGCCACAATCGCCGGAATGATTGGCACAAAAATATTAGAAAGCAGCCGGGCAATGCGCTGGAATGGATTTAGCTTACGGGCAGCCGCATCGGCCGCTTCTGATTTAGTGGATTCGCTAATTCCCGCCACGTTAATAAATTCGGCGTAAACTTTATTCACCAGCCCGGTGCCGAAAATAATCTGCAATTGCCCTGCATTACTAAAACAGCCTTTAACGCCTTCGACTTTCTCTACCGCTGATTTTTGTACCAGCGAGTCATCAGCCAATACCAAACGCAGGCGTGTCGCGCAGTGCGCTGCGCTGACAATATTGTCTTTACCGCCGAGCAATGGGAGTAGAGCCTTTGCGGTCTCATTAATATTCATTATGTCCCTCGCATACAAATTAGGTTACCCGCCGTGGCAGCCAATCCCCTGCCGACGGCGGGGAATGATCAGAACCAGGTTTCCATCTGGATACCAAAGTTCCATTGACCGCCGGCGGCAAAATCATTTTTACCGAAGGCATCATCCTTGGCGTAGTTATCCAGATCTTGACTCCAATCCATGTAGGTCGCGAAGACGCGTATTTCTGGGCGACTGAAGAAGTTGCTGATATCGCCCGCTTTAAAGGTCGGAGCAAAGGTCAGTTTATAGAAACCGCCGCTGACTTTGTGATAATCCTTATACCCTTGCGGGTCGAGATTCATATATTGATAACTACCTTCATACGCCAAAGCAAAGTTTTCGGTTATTTCCTGAATCAGGCGGGCATTAAAGGTCACCCACTTATAACTATCGCCCTCGACATATCGGTCTTTGCTTTGCTGTGCCAATATTGCGGGTGCCAGGCTCCAGTTTTTGCTCAGCGCGGTGGTGCCGTAAGAAGCCAGACGCCAGGTATCTGCACCGCTGGTCAAGTTACCATCGGAGCCAATAGATTTCACTTCAGCTCCCAGGCCGTGGCCATATAACAAGGCTGTTTTAGACGTCCCCTCACGTAGCCCATAGAAGCTGTCGCCGTGGTAGGCCACCATGCTGTGAATACCTTTATCTGCTGCATTGGTATTCACGGTTTCGCCGCTATTTTGGCGTGCCTCGTTATCTTTGGCGCGCAGGCCACTCAGCATCCACTGGAATGAGCCGTTATTATGGGTGGATACATAGTTATTGGTGGTGAAAATATAGCTTTGAATATCGCTGTTAACATTCTCTATTTCGCCGTAATTACGGCCATAGAGGGAGAAGTTACTCTTCAGGTTATCAGTCCATTTGATGTCATAAATACCGCCACCGGTACCGGCCAGGAATACCACGTCGGAATCCAGCCAATGAATATCAAAGTTATCGCGATCAAAGCGCTTACCGGCCCACAGGGTACTGTCTTTGAAAATACCATTAAAGGTGGGTAGGGTACCCAATTCGACGAAAGCCTGACGCACATTCAGGTCACTGCTGTCAGCTGTCCAGTCGTTATAACTACGTTGACCATCAGCCAGCATCACTTTGTAGCGAGTGGTTGCGCCATTATCCAGCTGCTGTTTTTTCTCCAAATTCACTTCAACATAGGTATCGGGTTCATTACCTAAACGGCCAATTGCCCCACCAGTACTGCCTGCTGGAGAAACATAAGGGCCACCTTGAGTGCCGGTACCGGAAGAGTTCATTAACAAACCGGAGCGTGCATAACCGTGGAACTCAAAACCATTGTCGCTTGGTGTTTTGCTTTCTAATTTCTCAGTGCGTTTGGCAACTTGAACGGTTTTTTCTTCTGCTTGAAGGGTACGAACTTCGAGTTTTTGTGCTTGTTTTTCTGCAATTTCGGCGCGGGTTTCTGCATTTTTTGCCCGTTGTTCTGCTTGCTGCAATCGCTGCTCTAAAGCATTAAGGCGGGCTTCGATATCCACATTTGATGAGGCTGCTGAGGCGGAGGTCGCTGCACAAGAAAGAATAAGTCCTATTGATACAGCAAGATAGCTTGGTTTTATCATCATTTTATATCACTCGGTATGTGATTGATTGTATTTATGCTAAACAGCTAAACCGGTTTTTCATGGCTAACATACGGGCGATCAACTGGAATTAGCAAAACATTTTGCTAACCCGATTCAGCTATTGTGATCTGCACTGCAAATTGAGTGGTGGGGTGAGGTAAGTCGCGCTATGAAAGGGATGAATCAGTCAGCGTGAAGCCGTTAAGCGCATTACCGTGAGCTGGGTGTTTAGCAAGGATAGATGAGCAAGAGAGGAAACCGGATGCCAACGCAGGGCATCCGACAGGCGGGGTCGCGGTTAGTGGCTGCGTTGCAGAAAATGCGCCAATTCCTGTGCATTCGGTAGGGCGGTCATTGCCCCTTTGGCGCTGGTAGCCAGGGCGCCGCAAGCTTGTGCTTGATCGATAGCCGCACTTAAATCCTGGCTTTGTTGCCAGTTGGGTTGTTGCGACAATGCTGCCAGCAACCCGGCAACAAATGCATCTCCGGCCCCGGTGGTGTCAATCGGGGTGATTTTCCGGCTGGCATATTTTTGCAACTTTCTACGGTTATGCACCCAAACCCCCTCTGCACCCAATGTCACCAGCAATAATTTACAGGAATAGTCAGCCATAACCTGCTCCATAGCTGTCGCGATATCCTGCTGCGGGCAGATAAAATCCAGTTCTTCCCGTGACAGTTTTACCACATCGGCTAACTGCAATGCTTGTTGCAGACAGGGGAGTAGCTCTTGCGGTTGACGCCAAATATCAGCACGAATATTGGGATCAAAACTAACCCAACCTCCATCGGCTTTGATGCGGCGCATAGCCTCAAATGCGGTGCTGCGGCTGGGCTCCTGACTCAATGCAATGGAGCACAGATGGAGCCATTGTTTGGATTTAAATTCTGGTAAATCAGTATGTTGTAGGAATAAATCAGCACTTGGCATCACCATGAATGTAAAGGTGCGTTCACCATGCTGATCCAAATCCACAACAACAGTTGAGGTTCGATGCTCTGCATCCAGCGTCATGGCGCGGGTATCAACATTTTCCTGCTGTAAAACCTGCTGCATAAAACGGCCAAAGCTGTCTTGCCCAACCCGACCAATAAATGCACTTTTACCCCCCAATCTGGCAATGCCTACCGCGACATTAGCGGGTGCGCCACCTGGACATTTAAGGTAACTATTTGAATTTTCAGGAACAAGGTCGATAACAGCATCGCCCAAAACCCAAACGGTATTCTCCATGATAAACCCCTATACTCTTCAATTCTATTTGCTGCTAAAATTAGAAGAATCGGTTTAGCAAAGCAATAAAATAATCCGCAATCTGATAAAAACAGCGAATGGTACGATGAAAAAAGAATTTATCGATACGCCGCAGACAATGATTCAATTTCTCAAAAGATATGGATTATCATTAGCGTTCACTTTTTCCTAAAGGACATTTCATGCCCGGTCGCATTGTCAGCAGGTTTTTATCATTGGTCGCTATGTGTTTAGCAATAACGGCATCATTTTCTGTTTTAGCACAGCCGATTGTGGTGACAGATATTGCTGGCCGGCAGGTGACATTAGCTCAACCTGCGTCACGAGTGATATTAGCGGATGCCAGGGCATTGATGGCATTGAACATTCTTCATCCACAAACACCGCTAAAAGGTATTATCGCCTGGGATAATTCACTGAAAGTGAAAGCGGCCGATCTGGTGGAGGCTTATGCTAAAAAATTCCCAGAAGTGAATAAAATCCCGATGTTTGATAACCCCTATGTCACTGATTTTAGTGTCGAACGGGCGGTGTCAATGCAGCCAGACTTAATTATCTTTGATACTGGATTGCTGGCAAAACTCAAAGCCAGTGGTGTATTGGCGCAGTTGGATAAATCGGGGATTCCGGTGCTGTTTATTGATTTCCGCCAGCAGCCGTTGACCAATACGGTTCCCAGTATGCAACTGCTTGGAAAGGTGTTTAACGAAGAAAAAAATGCTAAATATTTCATACAGTTCTATCAGCAACGACTTGCTCTGGTTCGTCAACGAGTCGCCACTCTTAAACCTGAACAGCGCCCAAGTGTTTTCATTGAGCGCCACGCGGGTATGACGGGTGATGAGTGTTGTTCGACTTTTGGCAAAGGCAGTTTTGGGCAATTCATTGCCGAGGCTGGTGGGAATAACATCGGCAGCCAACTGTTCCCGGAAATGGGCGGTGAGATTAACGTCGAGCAACTCATTAGCAGCAACCCTGACTTTTATTTAATGACCGGTGCTGACTGGAGTCGAGGCCATAAGGGCTCAGTAGCCGTTCCTTTAGGCTATAACACTGATATCGCAACGACACAGGAAAAACTGACCCATCTGATGGGGCGAACCGGCATCAGTATATTGAAATCCGTGCAGGATAAGAAAGTGATGGCGGTTTATCACCAGTTTTATGATAGTCCGCTTAATGTGGTTGCTGTAGAAGCTATTGCCAAATTCCTTCATCCAGAATTATTTGCCGATTTGGATCCACAGGCGGATTTGGAAATGATTCATCAAAAGTATACTGCTATAGATTATAGCGGCGTGTTTTGGGTCACTGCCCTGCGCCCTTGACGCAGCAGCGTTGTTAGCGGCACTCACCACCCGAATCACTTACTTATGTAAGCTCATCGGGATTTGCTCGTTTGCTGCCTAGCTGCAACGCCAATAGCATTGGGCAGTCAAACAGCTGGCGCCCTTGACGCCGCAGCGTGCTGCAATAACTCACGGTAAGTTATTGCAGCATGCACTACTACACTTAACCCACTTATTCCAAATGGTTTTTATTCCCCCCTTTCTGTTTTAGCAGCAAGAAATAATTCGTCTGTTTGCGACAAAATTGATTTACTTGGGAAATGTAATCATTAAGATTAGCGTTTCCAAAAAATTACAATCAGACACAACTCCTTTCGCAATAGGCCCAAAATGTTAACGTTTTCCCGTTTGTCTCTGTTGGCCGCCTCCGTCGCGCTGGCATTACCCGCTTTTGCCGCAGAGAAATCCTCTCCGCCAGTGACTGATAACTCAGCCGAAACTAAAACGAATAAAAGTGACACACTCTCAGTGGTCGGTAACTGGCTTGATAATACGGATAACAGCACGGTTGTGTTGAATCACCCCGGCGCGCGTACTATCGTTACCCAGCAACGTATTCACGAAAAGGGTGCTCAGACAGTGGGGGATTCACTGCGCGGGATTCCTGGTGTTCAAGTGCGTGAAAGTAATGGTACGGGTGGCAGTGATATTTCGCTCAATGTCGGGGTTCGCGGCTTAACCTCTCGCTTATCTCCGCGCTCAACTATCCTGATGGACGGTATCCCGCTAGCAGTAGCACCTTATGGACAGCCACAGCTATCAATGGCTCCACTTTCTATTGGTAACCTGCAATCCATCGATGTGATTCGTGGTGGCGGAGCAGTACGCTATGGGCCGCAAAACGTAGGCGGAATCATCAATTTTAATACCAAGGCTATTCCGGAAGACTTCAGTGGTGCCGTTAGCGCACAAACGCAGGGCGCTAGTCATGGCGGTTTAAAAACCTTGAGCAGCGCATCATTAGGCGGTACGGCAGATAATGGTTTTGGCGCGGCATTGCTCTATTCAGGTCTGCATGGTCAGGGGTATCGTGACAATAACGACAATACTGATATCGATGATTTTATGCTGAAAACCCGTTATCAGTTCACCGAACATGACGAATTGCAGGCTAATTTTCATTATTATGAAGCACATGCTGGCATGCCGGGTGGGTTAACCAGTGCACAATATGCCCAGAATCCTTTCCAGTCGACCCGCCCTTATGACCAGTTTGATGGGCGTCGCCGTGATATGTCATTCAAATATATCCACCAGGAAGATGATCGCCAGTTTGAGTTGCTGACATATTTCACCAAAAGTTTCCGTGGCAGCAATATTGAATCCGAAGGGGCTGGTGCCAACCTCGGTCAGAAACGCATGGTGGCTTACCCGCGGAATTACACCACCTATGCCATTGAACCCAGCTATTCGCAGTTGTTTAGAATGGGTAGTAGCTCCCATGAGGTGACTGTTGGTTACCGCTATCTGAATGAAACCATGGATGAGAAAGCCTATCGCTCCCCTTGGTATAACCCTGCGACAGTGACTTCAATGCCTGCCACACCACAGTATTATCAGCACACCTCAGGTGGAACCGAAGCGCATGCTGTCTATATCGATGATGCTATCAATGTGTCTGACTGGACCATCACCCCCGGGCTACGTTATGAGAATATCCGCACCAATGTAGATGATTCTTTTGCCAATACTCGGCGTGAGCAGCACTACAGTGAGCCGCTACCTTCACTTAATGTGATGTACCATATGTCCGATGAATGGAAGCTGTTTGCAAATGCCAACACTTCCTTTGGCAGCATGCAATATTTCCAGCTCAGCAAAGGCGGTAATGGTAATGCACCGGCACCGGGCTTGACGGCTGAAAAAGCACATAGCTATGAAATCGGTACTCGTTTTGATGACACGGTAATGACCGGTGAATTGACCCTGTTCTACATTGATTTCGATAATCAGCTGCAATACATCAGCAATGATATTGGCTGGACAAATCTGGGAGCGACAACTCATGAAGGTGTGGAGTTGGCATTTAGTTATGATTTAAGTGAATTCAATTCAGCACTGAATGGGGTAAGTGTTTACTCCAGCTACACCTATACCAAAGCAACCACTAAAAGTGGTGATTTCGCCGGTAAGGACTTACCGTTCTATTCACGTCAGGTTTATACCGTGGGCACCCGTTATGAAACCGGTAATTGGGTATGGAACCTGGATAGTTATGCACAATCTCAGCAACAGTCACCGGGTTCTGGTCCGCAGTATATTACGACGGAGAGTGCCGATGGCCAGTTTGGTACTATTCCGGGATACATGGTGTGGAATACCCGCGCTGAATATAATTTCGGACCAGCCTGGTCAAATCTAACATTGGGCGCAGGGGTAAAAAACCTGTTTGATCAACGCTATTTCACGCGTTCCAATGATAACAACTCCGGTAAGTATGTCGGTGAGCCACGAACCTTCTTTGTGCAGGGGTCAGTTGCCTTCTAAATTAGCCATTTAAGATAAGCCCGGTAAGTGAGTCATTTGCCGGGCTTAGGTATTCTCCCCCCCGCGCGGCCTAACGAATTTTTCTGTGCGAGACTCATATCTAATATAAATGATAATCATTATTAATATTTCTTATGTAAATAATAACCTCTGGTTGAGTTGAGCAACAAGGCAACTTCTGGTGGGTTACCAGTGGTGTTGAAATAGGAATGATAGAGTAAAATATTATTCAAAAAACTAATTTTTTCTTAACCAGAGAATTAGAGCGATTATCTAAAATAGATGTTTTATACCAACAGATGAGCCAGTGATTTATTTTTGTTTATGCAATAACACGGTTTAATAACAGTATAAAGGTGAAATGTAATACCGCAGTATTAAGCTCAACCATTTATGAGAGAATAAATAATTGAGCATAATGGTGAGTCATTTTATCAGGGTGAAGATTCAATCTTTGATAATTTATCTTCGGCAAACGCAACTTTATTCCGCCCGTCTTTTTTAGCACGATAAAGTGCTTCATCAGCGGCTTTGAGTGAAGAGGCCAAATCATAGGATTGTAAGGGGGAAATCCCCGCACTTAACGTGACAGTCGTTGATACCTTATGATTGAAAACATGTGGAATATCAAGGCCTAAAACGCGTTGCCGGACACGTTCTGCTAACTGGCTTGCATACTCTTCACTGACATGTGTCAGCAACACTAAAAACTCTTCGCCACCATAACGCACCACGATATCCCGTGAGCGTACAGCATCACGAATGGCGGCAGCAACGCGCACTAAGGCCTGGTCTCCCATTGTATGACCATAGTTATCGTTATAGGCTTTAAAATGGTCGATATCGAGCAGCAGCACATAATGGTTGCCAGGAGACTGCGCTAATAATGTCTCAAGTTTATTCTCCAACCCACGGCGATTATATAAACTGGTTAGTGGGTCTATCATGCTTAAATCACTGAACTTTTCCCTTTCATTATAAAGACGTGCAACAAGTTTGCGGGTGAAGTCGTCACTGCGACGCAGCATCAAATGATGTAAGGAGAAACCAATCAGGGGCAACATAATCGTAAATATGATGCGGAAAATATTTTGAAAGTCGTCCAAAAAAATAACAGTGAGTGCTGCGGGGGCAGTATGTAAACAAAAGGCAAGAAAGTTATCAGACAGAGCAATTGTGCTGATAAAGAAAATGGTGAACAAGCTGAGTAATAAGTAATTATTTTCATTTGTGCCCAGGTATTCATATTTAAGAATGATTTGCCAGGCCCAGAGAATCCCCATGATAATTGAAAATAAATTCAATTTATCAACATAATTCTTCGAAATAAAAATAAAATACGCCGCAACACTAAGACTGATAACCATGATCATGACGAGCGGTAATGTCACTGCTGGCACTTCGGGAGAGGGTAATATCATACTGAAAATAGCGGACGCTGCATTAAGAAATAGAAAAAGCAGTAAAGAGAGCCGATGCTTACTTTTCAGAAGCTGATCGTAGGAGTGGCTATTCATATTCAATTCACTCTGCATAATGGCGCGCTGTCAGTAGAAAAATAAACAATATCCTCATGAAGCCCTTTTATTTAGGCATCACGATAAATAGTTCTTTAAAGTAATTATTTTTGTTTGAAGCGTTTTAACATGGCTTTAGGAATTTTCTTAATCAAAATTACCATTTTTGTTTCAGCCTGTCATCATGATGTCGATCAACTAATCAATTTACTCATCTAAATCTGATATATCGATGGTATCAATGGCACTGGGCCAGCCAAATTGCCAGCTTTCTCACAGCAACTTCATGATGCAGATTTTTTTATAGTGGTATATGATATTGGTTATCATTATCACTTGAGTGAGCCGTCACTATGATTACAGCCAGATTTTCAGCTTACCGTTCATGGGGGATAACTGGTTTATTGAGCCGTGGGATGTCCAGTGGCTGGGGGATGTTGCTGCCTTTTACTTTGCTACCAGTGCTGGGGTGGGCTGATATCACTGTGGGCCAGTTGCGAGTACTGATTGTGGTCGCGATGCTGGCGACGGTAAGTATGTTATATCATGCACGGTTGCGGCACTTTCTGTTACTGCCATCTTGTCTGGCACTTTTGGCGGGTATGGTCGCAGTATTGATGCACCATTGATTTTACGTGACGGTACCGGTATGCATTAATACAATTGAGTTATAACAGAGGGGAGATGTTGATATTAGAAATCATCGTGGTGCGAAGGGAGGGACTTGAACCCTCACGTCCGTAAGAACACTAACACCTGAAGCTAGCGCGTCTACCAATTCCGCCACCATCGCCCAAATGATTTCTTACTATCTACTATCTTGAAGTGAGTAAAACTTCGGATTTATATCACCAGCTTGGTGCGAAGGGAGGGACTTGAACCCTCACGTCCGTAAGAACACTAACACCTGAAGCTAGCGCGTCTACCAATTCCGCCACCATCGCATGTGCTGTGCAATATAAATCTGTACTACGGAGGCGAATTCTAGAGATTTTCGCGGTCAGGTCAATACTTATTTCCCCTAAGCGGGACGTTTGCTGTAAAAAGCATCATATGTTGATCAATTGATTTAATTACTGAAGTTTTCTTTATTGTATGTTCTGTTCCCGAGCTCATCTGATTCGGGTGGGTAATGGGCAAATAGTTTAATTAGCCAATCAATGAGCACTCTCACTCTGGGTGCTAAAAAACGGCCCGGAGGGTACATAATAAATAGCGGCATCACTGGCGGCGGTATGTGAGAGAGCACCTCAATCAATTCGCCTTGCGCTAATTGGCCCTGAATTCCGGCGGTAGGCGCCTGAATCAATCCTAAACCCGCCACACCAGCAGCAATATAAGCATCTGCGCCACTGACACTCAAAATACTGGGTAAAATCCGATTTTCAATTTTCCCCTGACAAACAAATTCCAACGGGTAATCGCGATGGTTTAACTGGGAGAAATAGCCTACAGCTTGATGACCAGATAAATCATCCAGCGACACCGGAATACCGTATTTTTCTAAATAAGCCGGCGATGCGCAGGTAATTTGTGGTTGTTGACCAATATTTCGTGCAGCTAATTGTTCATCGTGCGGTAGCCAGGCGCGTAATACACAATCTACACCTTCACGCAGCAGGTCGATGGTGCTGTCATTCGCGCCGAGAATCAATGTGATATGAGGGTAGCGCTGATAGAAATCACTCAAGGCGGGGATGACCACATTTCGTGCCAGTGAATGTGGCATATCAATGCGTACCTTTCCTTCCGGTTGCAACCGCTGGTGGCTGAACAGCGAATCAGCCTCTTCAAATGCCAACAATAATTGCAGGCAGCGGTGATAATACAATGTGCCTTCGGCGGTGATATTCACTTGTCGGGTGGTGCGCACCAATAAGCGCACACCTAAGCGTTGTTCTAATCGCTTTAAAGTGTGGCTGACCGTGGCCCGAGGTAATTGCAGTTTTTCGGCCGCGCGGCTGAAACTGCCCAACTCAACAATACGGACGAATATCCGCATGGCTTGTATCTGGTCCATAATTGCCTTCGCCCATTGTTGGTGTTTTTTGAACAGTGATGAGTGATCTGCATTATTTATCTTTCCTCGTGAAACAACCACACTTTCTTCCGACATCACTAATCGGGAGTATCGCAATGCAACAACGTCAATTAGGTTCGAATGGCCCGCAGGTTTCAGCATTAGGCCTTGGCTGCATGGGAATGAGTGATTTCTACTCCACTAATCAGGACGCTAACGAGTCCATTGCGACTCTACATCGGGCGTTGGAGTTGGGCGTCACGCTGCTGGATACCGCTGATATGTATGGCCCATTTACCAATGAAGAGTTAGTAGGGCGGGCGATTAAGGGCAAACGTGATCAGGTCTTTTTAGCGACGAAGTTCGGTATTGTGCGTGACCCAACCGATCCGACGGTACGTGGTGTGAGCAGCCGTCCTGATTATATCCGCCAGTCGGTTGATGGCAGCCTCAAGCGCTTGGGGGTTGATGTCATTGACCTTTATTACCAGCATCGAGGTGATCCGAGTGTGCCGGTGGAAGATGTCATCGGGACTTTGGCTGATTTGGTCACCGCCGGTAAAATTCGCTATATCGGCTTGAGTGAAGTATCGGCAACAACATTGGAGAAAGCCCATCAGGTGCACCCGATTACTGCGGTGCAGAGTGAATACTCACTGTGGACGCGAGATGTGGAAACTTCCATTCTGGCAACCTGCCAACGATTGGGTGTCGGGTTTGTGGCCTATAGCCCATTAGGGCGCGGTTTCCTGACGGGGGCGATACGCAGCCCGAATGACCTGGCTGCTGATGATTTTCGCCGTAATAACCCACGTTTTCAGGGGGATAACTTTGCTCTGAATCTGGTGCTGGCCGATACAGTAACAAAAATGGCGCAGGATAAAGGGGTTAAACCTGCCCAATTAGCTTTAGCTTGGGTGCTGGCGCAGGGGGAATATATTGTGCCAATCCCAGGAACCAAGCGTCGTACTTATTTGGAAGAGAATCTGGGAGCATTAGATGTGGTGCTTAGCGCGCAAGAGTTGGCTGCGCTGGATGCGGTGTTCCCATTCCATGCCGCAGCAGGTGAACGCTACGGCGCGGAAGGGATGGTTTATCTTAACGCTTAATATTAGTGACTAATAATATTAACGTTTTTTCTTAGGATCCCGTGGCGGACGCCCGACAGTCGCCTGATAGACCTTAAAGCGACCATTCTGCGCCAGCACTTCATGGCTGCCAAATGCGGCATCCAGCAGCGCAGGATAAGGCAAGAAGGAGTTCGCCACGATACGCAATTTGCCACCCACATGCAGGTGCGCGGTAGCACCTCGGATCAGCATCTCAGCCGCAGTCAGGCTGGTTTGAATCCCATCATGGAACGGTGGGTTAGAAATAATCATCTCGAAGCGGCCTTTAATGTCAGAGTAGACATTGCTGGCAAT
Organism: Yersinia sp. LJYL362; assembly: GCF_048323875.1. NCBI lineage: Bacteria > Pseudomonadati > Pseudomonadota > Gammaproteobacteria > Enterobacterales > Yersiniaceae > Yersinia > Yersinia sp. LJYL362. The sequence goes on along the minus strand of NZ_JBLWEX010000222.1, from coordinate 2,941 downwards.
GACTTGCGCCTCGATATTATTTGCCGCCAATGTAGCCCGGCTGGCTTCAATTGCCGCGGCGCTCACATCACTCAAGGTCCATTTGATTTTTGGCGATTGTTGCGCCAAAACACAGGCCAGCACACCCGCGCCACAACCGACATCCAGCACACTGCCTTTAAACGGCTCACTGAAAGTGGATAGCAGCAAATGGCTACCAGAATCCAGCGAATCGCGGCTGAATACACCTGGCAGGGTTTTTACGATGACATCACCCACCTGATAGCTTTCCCACCAGGCATCGGCATCAAATTCCGGCTGTTTATCCAGGCGACCATGATAGAGGCCGCAACGGCGGGCGCTATCAATTTTGGTTAATTGCGCAAACTCTGACAGCATCTCTTCTGCACTGCGCACACCACTGCGATTTTCACCCACCACAAAAACATCACAACCGACGGGCAGCAAAGATAACAGATTGGCCAGTTGGAACTGGGCTTCTTGTTTGCTTTTTGGCCAGTAATAAACCAGCGTATCGCAGGCGGCGACTGTTTCAGGTGTTGCCACAAGACCGAATTGAACATTCTCGTCCAGCGTATTGCTCAGTAATTGCCAGTGGTGATATTGATTGGTGTGAACCCGTATCCCGGCTGCATCAAATTGCGCTGGCAGCGCATCTTGTAAATCACCGGCAAACAACACGTGGCGGGCTATAAATTCATCACTATGGCGCAGTATCACTTCACTGGCTGGGGTTAATGCAGACATCAGTCTTTGGCTCCTTAAGAATATGATCGGGGATTATAGAGGTTTGTTGGCGCATGTTCGATGGGTTTGCTAGCATAGCGTCGAAATACGGGTCGCTTTGACAGGAAAGGGCATGGCATCAAGACGAGACTTACTGTTACAACAGCTTGGTATTACACAGTGGACATTGCGCCGCCCAGCCGTTTTGCAAGGTGAAATTGCCATACGTTTACCCGACGATACCCGCCTGTTAATTGTCGCAGACCCGCTTCCTGAGCAGGATGACCCGCTGTTGTGCGATGTGTTGCACAGCCTTGGACTCACTCCCCGCCAGGCCTATGCGCTGACGCCGGATCAGGTGGCAATGTTACCTGAGGAGACACAGTGCAACAGTTGGCGATTGGGCATCAGTGAACCGCTTGCGGTTGCGGGTGCGCAGTTATACAGCCCGGCCCTGACCGGACTTTATCAAGACGCGAGCGCTAAGCGCGCACTTTGGCAGCAGATTTGTCATCATGAAGCAGATTTCTATCCTGACGCCAGCCGATCTGGCCACAGCGTACAAAATTGAACAAGCCAGCCATGCTTTCCCGTGGACGGAAAAAACCTTAGCCAGCAATCAAGGCGAGCGCTACCTCAATTTCAAGCTGAATATTGGGGAGCAAATGGCCGGTTTTGCCATTACCCAAATTGTATTGGATGAAGCAACGTTATTTAATATTGCTATTGATCCACAGTATCAGCGCCAAGGGTGTGGCCGTTTACTGCTTGAGCATGTCATTACAGAATTGGAAAAACGCCAGATTGTCACGCTTTGGCTCGAAGTTCGCGCCTCAAATGCGCGTGCGATCGCCTTGTACGAAAGCCTGGGGTTCAACGAAGTTTCGGTGCGGCGCAATTACTATCCGAGTGCGGATGGGCGTGAAGATGCCATTATGATGGCATTACCGATGGGGTAGTGCCTTTTTGCCGATTATCTGTCTCGAATAACGACAGTTTGTCTTGAAAAAATTGTCTATCCCGTATAAATCAGGGAAAATACCGCGCTATAACCACTTATACCCAAAAGTGATAGGAATCGCTGCTGATAACGCGGTTTTTCAAGTAAAAGGGTATAGCGCCATAATCAATGCCTTGCTTTGCTTGGGCCATGCATCAATCGGATGTGAGGCCCAGAGCAGGGCGGCCTAAAAGCAGAAATTTCAAATTATGTCTCCAAGTGAATACGCACTGGAAGTCGCGAAAAGACGTACTTTCGCGATAATTTCCCACCCCGATGCCGGTAAAACCACCATTACCGAAAAAGTGTTGCTGTTCGGGAACGCCATTCAGACCGCTGGTACAGTAAAAGGCCGTGGCTCAAGCCACCATGCCAAATCTGACTGGATGGAAATGGAAAAGCAACGTGGTATCTCCATCACCACTTCCGTGATGCAGTTTCCCTATGGTGGTTGCCTGGTCAACTTGCTCGATACCCCTGGGCATGAAGACTTCTCCGAAGATACTTACCGTACACTGACCGCCGTTGACTGCTGTTTGATGGTGATTGATGCGGCTAAAGGGGTCGAAGATCGCACGCGCAAGCTGATGGAAGTTACCCGTCTGCGTGATACGCCAATCCTGACCTTTATGAACAAATTGGACCGCGATATTCGTGATCCGATGGAAGTGCTGGATGAAGTGGAACGTGAGCTGAAAATTGCTTGTTCACCCATTACCTGGCCGATTGGTTGCGGTAAGTTGTTTAAAGGGGTTTACCACCTTTATAAAGATGAAACTTACCTGTATCAGACCGGTAAAGGTCACACCATCCAGGAAGTGCGCATTGTTAAAGGGCTGAACAACCCGGATCTGGATGTTGCTGTGGGGGAAGATCTGGCTAAACAGTTCCGCCAAGAGCTGGAACTGGTTCAGGGAGCATCGCATGAGTTCGATCATGACGCTTTCTTGTCTGGTGATTTAACACCGGTATTCTTCGGTACTGCGCTGGGGAACTTTGGTGTCGACCATATGCTAGATGGTTTGGTTGAGTGGGCGCCTGCGCCAATGCCACGTAAAACCGACACTCGCGAAGTGGTAGCAGCTGAAGAGAAATTCACCGGTTTTGTCTTTAAAATTCAGGCCAATATGGACCCGAAACACCGTGACCGTGTCGCTTTCTTACGGGTGGTTTCTGGCCGCTTTGAAAAAGGCATGAAACTGCGTCAGGTGCGTA
>NZ_JBLWEX010000221.1:0-17287 GCF_048323875.1 Yersinia sp. LJYL362 | reverse complement strand
ACAGCGAACGGCATTCAAATCACTTCTGGATTGGCAGATGGTGAGCAAATTGTCGCAGCTGGCACCGGTGAGCTTCGCCCTAATCAAGTTGTTCGGGCTTGGGTACGTGAGCGGGGTCTCTAATGAAACTGCTTGATAATTATATCAATAATAGTACTCGTATCTGGCTAACAATTTTGTTGCTGGGTATTGGGGGGATTATTGCCTATCTCAATATAGGCAGGCTGGAAGACCCCGCCTTTACCATCAAAACGGCAGTGGTTGTCACCCGCTATGATGGTGCGTCGGCACAACAGGTTGAGGAAGAAGTGACGTTACCGCTAGAGAATGCCATTCAGGAACTCTCTTATGTCGATGACGTTACCTCCATTTCCAGCGCGGGTTTATCACAAATTACTATCAATATTCGTGCGCAATATGGGGCGAATGAGTTACCGCAAATCTGGGATGAATTGCGGCGTAAGATAAATGATAACAGTGTGCGGTTGCCGCCGGGGGCCAGTGCGCCGATGGTCAACGACGACTTCGGCGATGTGTACGGTTTCTTCTTCTCACTCACCGGGGATGGCTACAGCAATCAGGATTTACGCAACTTTGCCGAGCAATTACGGCGTGAGTTGGTACTGGTGCCGGGGGTCGGTAAAGTGGGGATTGTCGGTATCTTGCCTGAAGAAGTTCAGGTGGAGATTTCTCGCGCCCAAATGACCGCCGCGGGTATTACGCCACAACAGTTATCCGACTTGCTGGCTCGTCAGAATGTGGTGTCCGATGCGGGCCAGTTACAGGTGGGGAGTGAGTCGATTCGCTTGCACCCAACCGGTGAATTCCAGAGTGTGCAAGAGCTGGGGAACTTACTGGTTAGCCAGCCCGGCAGCCCAAAAAGCGTTTATTTACGTGACATCGCGACAGTGACACAAGGTTTTGGTCATTCACCTACCAATATTTACCGTGCTAACGGTAAGCCGGCATTGGCGCTGGGAGTCTCATTCGCCCCGAACGTCAACGTGGTCAATGTGGGTAATGCCATTAAAGCTCGACTGGCGCAGTTGGAAGGTGAACGCCCGTCAGGCATGCATATCAACGTTTTTTATGACCAGTCCCATGAAGTTGAGGGAGCGGTCAACGGCTTTATCCTTAACTTCCTGCTGGCACTGCTCATTGTTGTGGTCACCCTGCTTATCTTTATGGGGGTACGCAGCGGTGTGGTGATTGCCATCTCGCTGGCACTGAACGTACTTGGCACTTTGCTCATTATGTGGCTGTTTAATATTGAGCTACAGCGAGTGTCGCTAGGGGCGCTAATTATCGCGCTAAGTATGTTGGTAGATAACGCCATTGTAGTGGTGGAAGGGATTGTGGTGGGCCGCCAGCGCGGCGAAAGTCTCTCTACGGCGATCGGCAATGTCGTGAAGCGCTCGATGATGCCGTTGTTAGGTGCGACGGTGATTGCCATTTTGGCCTTTGCCCCGATTGGCTTGTCCAACGATGCAACCGGTGAATACTGTAAATCGCTATTCCAAGTGTTGTTGATCTCACTGATGTTGAGTTGGATTACCGCACTGACGCTGACACCGGTATTTTCTAAGTGGGCATTCCAGAACCAAAAGCCTGCGAAGGTGGATGAAGATAAACCGGCTAAGCAACCTTATGATGGCTGGTTGTTCCGCTATTATCGGGTGGTATTGAATAAATTACTGCAATACCGAGCGGTCACTTTGGTCCTGCTGGCGGCGATGTTGGTGGCATCTGTCGTGGGCTTTGGCCATGTTCGCCAGAGCTTCTTCCCGCCGTCTAACACCCCTATTTTCTTTGTTGATATTTGGCTGCCGTATGGCACAGATATCAGTTATACCGAAGGGGTCGCGAATAAGGTCGAGCAGTATATCAAGCAGCAAAAAGGGGTGGCTGACACCATGGCAACAATCGGTCAGGGCGCGATGCGCTTTATGCTGACTTATAACGCCCAGCGTCATTATCCTAACTATGCGCAGGTGATGGTTCGAACTGAGCAGCTAGACCAAATACCGGGTTTGATTGATGAAATCGAAGCTTATATGCATGACGAATACCCGCAAGTTGATGCGCAGGTCAAACGCATCATGTTCGGGCCGTCCAACAACAGTTCGATTGAAGCCCGCTTTATTGGCCCGGATCCAGAGGTATTGCGTTCTCTGGCCGCTCAGGCGGAAAAAGCGATCATTGCTGACCCGATGGCCGATGGCGCAAGGCATGACTGGCAAGATCGTAGCAAAATGATCCGACCTCAATTCTCTGATTATCTGGGCCGCGAGCTGGGTGTGGATAAACGCGAGGTTGATGGCACCTTGCGCATGAGCTTTGGTGGCTTGCCGGTCGGCTTATACCGCGACGGAACTCGCTTGATGCCGATTGTGTTGCGCACTCCGGATTCCGAGCGGCTCAATGCTGAACGCCTCAATGATGTGATGGTCTGGAGTCAGGCGCGTCAGGCCTTTATCCCGATCGATAACGTTGTGACCAGTTTTGAGACCGAGTGGGAAGATCCCCTCATCATGCGTCTGGATCGCAAACGGACATTGACGGTGCAAACTGATCCAACTCAGCAAGGAGGCGAAACCTCGTCTGAGTTATTACAACGCATCAAGCCAGGGGTTGAGTCTATTCAATTGCCGCGCGGCTATGAACTTGAATGGGGCGGTGACTACGAAAGTACCAAGGAAGCACAACGGGGTATTTTCATCAGTTTACCGATAGCATTCCTGATTATGTTTGTGGTGACCGTCTTGATGTTTAGCTCGGTGCGTAATGCGCTGGCTATCTGGCTGACGGTGCCATTAGCGCTGATCGGTGTGACTGTGGGCTTCTTGCTCACCGGTATTCCCTTTGGCTTTATGGCGCTATTGGGGTTATTGAGTCTGAGTGGGATGTTGATACGTAACGGTATTGTGCTGGTGGAAGAAATTGGCCTACAGCGGCAGGAAAAACCACTGCGTGATGCCATTATTGATGCTTCCACTGCGCGTTTGCGCCCTATCATGTTAACCGCATTTACCACGGTCTTGGGGCTGGCCCCGTTGCTCAGTGATGCCTTTTTCCAGAGTATGGCGGTGGTGATTATGTTCGGTCTGGGCTTCGCAACCGTGCTGACATTGCTGGTGTTGCCGGTGATATATAGCTGTATGAACCCGGAACCAAAAGAAAAGGCACATGATGAGCCCGTCAGTGAATAGCTGAGGGGCTCGCGCCTGAAATTAGTTAAACAGTCCCATTTTGGGGCTGTTTTTTTTGCCGTATGCCAAATGACACAGATTCAGCTTAATGCTCATAAAGCATTCTGTGCACTACCTCTCTTCCAGCTCCTGACTCTCACCTATTCGTTCCACTATGAAACATTATGAAGATAACTACGTTCCATAATGGAACGTTTTAGCCATCGATTCTCAGCGCGTTTTTTGCGCTTATAGTGGTTCTAGTTTCATCAAATTGACCCTAAAAAAAGATTCATTCTTACACTATCTCTTACGCTACAGGAGCAAGGTATGCTGAAAGTCATTCATCTCCGTCTAAATATATTCAAGGTGCCAATGCACTACAATCCATTGGCGAGTTTGCTAAGTTACTGGCTAATAAATACTTTATTATTGCTGATGATTTTGTGATGAAGCTAACGGCAGATGCTGTTGGTACCAGCCTGCAAGGCAGTGAGCTGGAAAATCATTTTAGCCGCTTTAACGGTGAATGTTCCCGTCACGAAATTGAGCGCTTAACAGTTGAACTGAAAAAACATAAATGTAATGGAGTGATTGGTATTGGTGGCGGTAAAACCCTCGATACAGCTAAAGCGATTGCTCACTATCAACATATCCCAGTGATTGTGGTACCGACTATCGCTTCTACCGATGCGCCAACCAGTGCTCTATCAGTGATTTATACCGAACAGGGTGAGTTCGCCGAATATCTGATTTATCCAAAAAACCCAGACATCGTGTTGATGGACACTGCGATTATTGCCAAAGCATCGGTACGCCTGCTTATCTCCGGTATGGGCGATGCGCTTTCTACTTATTTTGAAGCACAGGCCTGTTTTGACGCTAAAGCTATCAGCATGGCGGGCGGGGCCTCGACCTTAGCGGCTGTCACTTTGGCCCGTTTGTGTTACGAAACCCTGTTGGCAGAGGGCTACAAAGCTAAATTGGCCGTAGAAGCGGGGGTTGTTACCGAGGCCGTGGAACGCATCATTGAGGTAAATACTTACTTAAGTGGTATTGGTTTTGAAAGCAGTGGTTTGGCGGCAGCCCATGCCATTCATAACGGTTTTACTGTATTGGAAGAGTGTCATCACCTGTATCACGGCGAGAAAGTGGCTTTCGGGACACTGACCCAGTTGGTGTTACAGAACAGCAGTATGGAAGAGATCGAAACTGTACTCTCATTCTGCCAACAACTAGGTCTACCCATCACATTGGCTGAAATGGGTGTTTCACAGGATATCGAACGCAAAATTCGCGCGGTAGCTGAGGCCAGTTGTGCCGAGGGTGAAACTATTCACAATATGTCGTTTGCCGTCACAGCAGACAGTGTTTATGCCGCTATTATTGTGGCTGACCGTTTAGGCCAGACTTTCCTCAATTAAGTGACTGATAAACAAGTTAATTAACAGGCAAGCAAACTGATTGAGTATGCCGGTGTTCCTCATCATCGGCTGCTCTCTTTCCCAGGCATTCCCGTCCGCGGAGCATAAAATGAAAAAATTAATTAACAGCGTTGAGAGTGTATTGCAGGAACAAATTAAGGGGCTGGTTGAGGCCCATCCTGAGTTGGTATTGCATCAGGACCCCGTTTTTGTCACCCGAAGAGATGCGCCGGTCAATACCCCTGCGCTGGTTAAAAAATAATGCATCAGGAGAAAACCATGGGACTTACCAAACAACAAATTGTCAGTTGGTTACAGCTCTGCACTGAGGTGTTCAGTGAACAGCGGGATTTCCTGACACAGTTGGATACCGAAATCGGGGATGGCGACCACGGCCTGAATATGAATCGTGGTTTTAATAAAGTGGTCGAAAAACTGCCCTCTTTTGCGGATAAAGACATTGGTTTTATCCTGAAAAACACCGGTATGACCCTGCTTTCAAGTGTTGGCGGTGCCAGTGGCCCCTTGTTTGGTACGTTTTTTATTCGTGCCGCACAAAGTACCAATGCCAAACAGAGCCTTGATCTGCCAGATGATTAAAGATGGTGTTGAGGGGGTGGTGATGCGCGGTAAGGCGGAACCGGGCGATAAAACCATGTGTGATGTTTGGTGGGCTGTCGTGGCGCAACTTGAACAGGCAAACCAGCAGGGTGTGCCATTGGTCGATGCTTTGCAGCAAAGTGTCGAACGCGCACAGCTTGCATTGGCGGGAACCATCACCATGCAGGCCAGCAAGGGCCGGGCTAGTTATCTTGGCGAGCGCAGCTTGGCCATCAAGACCCTGGGGCGACATCGGCGATGTTAATGATGCAGGCTCTATCGCAGGTTGCCAGCCACTAATGTGGCCCAACCTATCCGGTAATCAGGAGGAAAGATGGTCAATCTCGTTGTAGTTTCTCACAGCGCGATTTTAGCCACAGAACTGGATATTCCAATGTTAGTTGGCGCTATGGGGGGCCTCGACGCCAGCCGCAATGGCCAAAAAGCCCTATTGGATACCGCAACTGGAGTACTCAAACTCCAGTAAGCGGTGTAAGTCTTCAACACATATAACTCCTTGAAATAGCAGCCTCAATCCAGGGCTGCTATTTGAGGAATCAAGTCACTCAGTGGCGTCAAAATTTGTTTTTTCCAGTTATAGCGCTCTGCGATGAGGGTGGCGCTCGCCTGTCTGATTGCCTCTATTTCAAATTTGGATAATTGGCAAATGTGTCGTATCACTTCCGCTAAATTGGCGGCATCCCCCGGAATATGCAGGAACCCATCAATACCATGCTCAACTTGTTCCCGCAGGCCACCTGAATCAGCGACAACTAATATTGCCCCGTGTTTTCTGGCTAACCAGCGCGACTCCATAGGAATTAATCCATTTGGTTCATTTTCGGCCGATAGAACACACACCCGCGTATTACGCCACTGAATCAGGCAGGCCATCAGTTCGCGATCAAATGAATTTATAACCGAAGCGTGTATATCAAGTTGGCTGGCTAATGCTAATAACTCCGGCAAAACGGGGTCACTCACGATAACCGCATGAATATGATCACCCAGATAACTGGCTGCTGTCAGTAATAAATCATAGCGCTTATAATGCACTCCCCTTCCAAGCGTAATTGCCAGCGGATATTCGAGTGATATTCCGTGCGCGGATAGCGTGTCGCAGATCTCTTGCTCACTGCGTATCCGGAACCATGGGTCGTTGATATTTACCCCTGCGGGAACCGGTATCAATGTTTGGGGATCAGCGCCATATTGTGAAACTAAATGGTCTGCCAGAAAATTGCTGATAGTACCCAGCTTGATATTCGGATCAATCTTCGCCCATTGAACAGGCAATGATTCAGCCATCAGTCTGTCCGGATTGGGTAATGGCATTTCATGATTAAATGCTGTGCCATGAGAAACATAAATGACTTTTATATTTTCTCCTGCAACAGCTGTATGCAAGCTGACAATTAAAGGCGTAAATGAAAATGGCAGTTCATGGCAAAATGCCAGGGTAATATCATAGTTCTCACTAATATCAATAATCTTTGCGGCCGCCGCGGCAGAGGATATTTTCCAGTTTTGTAAGTCGCCGAGAAAAGCATCACCGTACGGCCATAAACACCCAGTTCCGTTACCCAACGTCATGTTTGGTACCGTCGAGAATGTTCCCCCTATCTCATGAATCTTTTCTATATAATAGGCGTGAGAATCAATATCAAAAAATGTATTGCATTTACTGTATGCAATCTCAATAAAATGTGGCTCGAGGCAGATGTTATGAGGGGCTAAAAAGTCTATGACCTCAGATAGCGCTTGAATTTGGCCTCTGATATAAGAGCCGACACCGCCAACGAAAATTTGAATGCCTTCTGTAGATAAATGAATGACACCAATTTTTAGATTGTTTTTTTTGTGGATGGGAAATATATTTACTGGCATATAAAACCTCGTGATCTTAACGAGAAATATTGTTGGTTATTTATTTCTTCGATACCTTGTAATTATTTATAAACAAAATATCCAAGCCGCAATTCAAAAATAAATCAATTGCATCTTTAGGTGTTTCTACTATTGGCATCCCTCTAATATTCAGTGAGGTATTCAGCAATATGGGTATTTTAGTCTGTTCAAAAAAAGAAGTTATCAGTTTATGGAATTTTCTATTGATATTTTTTTTTACAGTTTGCACACGAGCACTCCCATCAATATGGACAATTGAAAGAAGGTCAGTTCGGTATTGTTCTTTTACATAGGCAATAAATAACATGTAGTCACTATCATGATTTAAGTGAAAATATTCTTGCACTTTTTCATGTAGAATTGCGGGTGCGAAAGGCCGGAAATCTTCTCGAAACTTCACATTGGCATTAATGTGATCTTTCATCCCCGCGCTGCGAGGATCGGCCAGAATACTTCTGTTTCCCAATGCTCGTGGCCCGAATTCAGACTCCCCTTGGAACCAGGCAATGACCTGACCCGATGCAATAGAGGCAGCCGCCGTAGCTTCAATATCCTCGCAGTAAGCGTATTCAATCTTGTCGTTCTGTTTTTCAAGCTCAGTTATGACGCGAATATCACTATAGTTCTTGCCAAAAAACGTCGAGCCAGCATGTTTGACTCGCTCCTTTTTAAGGACCTCCAGCCAACCATAATAACAACAGCCGATGGAAAGCCCATTGTCACCCGCCGCAGGTTGAATATATAAATTATCGAAATAACACCCATTAATGAGCTTTTCATTTGCAGTGGCATTTAATGCAACCCCGCCAGCATAAGCGAAGTTCTTCATAGGATAAAGTTGGTAGTAATAGTTAAACAGGTAGAATAAAGCCTCTTCAAGCTTGGTTTGTGCCCAATAGGCCAAGTCTGCATAATATTGGAAGTTATCTTGAAAGTGTGTGGGCTGCGTATTTAGCAATGGGTCGATATTTGCCCACCAGTCATTACGTAATATTACTTTTCCTGAATTGAAAAAGAACGGCTGCCAATGGATAACACCTGCTCTGCCATAGGGAGCCAGACCCATTAATTTACCTGCACAGTCAAGTTCACCGAAAATATAAAAAGCAATCCCCTCGTAAAATTCACCGAGAGAATTCTCTATTTCCCATGTTGAAACAGGATAGGTTTTTCTATCCTTCCGATTAACCCAGCGGGAAAAGTCTTTAAAGATCGGCTGCATTTTCCCATTTTGATAAACGTAGTAACTGCATGTTTCCCAATAACGGTAACGATTATTATAATGTATATTATCTATGCTATAAATATTTCCATTAATATCATTACAACTATCTACGCTGCCACCATGCCCATCGATAACCACAACCCCCATATCATCAAAAGGGGATGTGCCTATTGCACTATAAGCATGGGCCAAGTGATGTGAAAGTGTCACAACAGGTACCATAGGAGGCAAAATCCTATTTTTCCGGTATTCTAATTGTTCACTAAAAAGAGGGTTATGAGAATTTTGCTCTACGATTAATGCCAGGTCATTATATTCAATACCCGCGGCATCTAAGCAGTATTGAATGGTGGCATTATCATTAAAACCATCATGCTTGATTCTTGATATTCTTTCCTTTTCTATTGCAAATATAATTTCTCCATCTTTCATTAGGCAGGTTGAACCATCATGGGATAGGGCAGTACCAAGAATATAAATGGGGTTATGCATAATTAATATCCTTATTAATTTTTAATAGAGTTAGTTAAGTATATAAGCGAGTCGCCGAGATAATGCGAGTGTCGTTAATGATGGGTTGGCAGCCCCGGGGCGCGGGAATGTACTCGGGCCGATAGCAAATAGATTATTAATTTTCTTAAATTCATGATTGTCATTTAGTATCTCGCCTAAAGGTAATGTACTTCCCTCATGGTTTTCTGTACCCAAAGGACTAACCCATGTTATAGGTACATTGTAATTAACTATCCTCGATGGCGATCTCATGTGATTGTGAACATCTCCCATGGTACGGGCATGAATAATAAATCCTGCTTGAAAATCTAAAGGTTCAAATGGGATTTTTGCATTGTTACACACTTCATGCCAGAATATATTCAATTCATATTTCTCTTTTTTAATCAGCGTATTATCCACGTAACCCAAGTTACACGAAATGGATATAGGTAGGGTTTCACTATTTGTTGCTATGCTGATATTTGTATGAATAGAGGGGATTTGTTCACCCATCGTCCATGCTTCTAATTCAATACCAAGATCTGATTTGTTGATAGTAAAAAATAGGTTAAATCGTTCACCACATAAGCTAGGGCTGAAAAATAGAGTGTCTGGATGACTCTCCATTAACGTCTGTATGATATCTGGAACTTTATTGTGCTCAATGGTGACATTGAATCCTTGCACAATATGATCAACAAGGCCCGTTAGTTTTCTCTCTGTCAATCCCCCCGAATCATAGAGTGCTTGAGCGGCTAAACGTGAGTTTTCAATTGTTCCTAAAGCAAGTACACATTTATCTGCTAATACATGACGTATCTCATTAGATGCCATATCTCGTAATTTAGCACCGATACATTTCCCATTGATAATAATAAGCGCGACAGCTTCATACCCAGTAATAATGCGTGGGGGCGTTCTGAGTTTATTATCTTGTTTCCAATAGGATAGGGGCGAATAGGCTTCCCAACGGCCAGCGTCACCTAGTGTACGGGTAGCCTGAGGGGTAACCTTGAATTCAAAATTAGCAAATTTAAAGCGATAGTCAGCATCGTAGCTCTTTTCTGCCCACGCTAATATTTCAGACTGGACCTGTGTATAGAGAGAGGTGCCTTCTAACCACTTCTCAGTGAGATCACTGACAATCTTTGCTGGCCAATATTTGAGAGTTTCGGCTTCAATTGGCAAAATAACGCCATGCCAATAGAGTGACCTGCCCCCCACTCTGCGCCGCAAGCAGGTTCCTTTTGAATAATGCGGCTCACTTAAAGACTGCCATGAGCGGTAAGCATATTGATCTAAGTCCTCATTCTTCCAAAGTTCATCAGCCCTCTGAAATTCTTTCCCTGCATTGATATGGTTGTAATCATCAGCTGGCCCCGCTTCTATAACAACAATATTCTCAACTTCTCTATTATTTAAATGTTTTGCTAACTCTAAACCTGACATCCCTCCACCTAATATGAGAATGTTAATTTTATCAGGAATTTCTGCCGAATTTTTAGATGTTGCTGTCTTCGCAATATTCATGATGTATCCTCTACAAAATAATATTTATTTTAAAATCAATGTTTTTACGTTTAAATCGTGTGATTCACGTCTTAATTGATGTATAAAATCCTGCCATGGGCTTATAGGGAATTTTGATTGAATAAGGAGCTTATTACTGACTAGCTGTTTTTTGATTTCTATATCACCTACAGCATGCATACGCATCCAGTCAAATAACTGTTGTGCCGTATCTCTAGGTAAACCGGGATCGACTTTTATATGATAGTATTCGGAACCATAAAATTCGGTAAAAGCAGTGTATTCTGTAACAGCACAAGGAATAGTGGAAATAGCAGCGAGCGCAGGCCCTAAACCAACACTTTCAACATTTTTTACATTGGGTGTAAATAAAACAGCACCCGATAAAGCATGACAAATGATAAGTAAATCAACCTCATCTAAGCACCATTTATTATCTTTATTCCTATAAGTTTGCAGCGGAACTTCATCCAAAAAAATAATATCTTCATTAAGATGTAATTTCTTCACTTGCTCTTTTAGGTAACCGGCATACTCAGGATCTTCATTCATATTTCCAAATATCAGTAGCTTAGGGGGGCACAAATCTTTTCCTTTATAAATATCAAGTAGTGAATTAAAAATATCAATTGATATTTCGAGGCCTTTTACTCTAAATACACGTACGGGAGAAATAATAACAGTCGAACCTGGTGGGATATTATGTTGACTTAAAAATTCACTGTGAATATTATTAAATTCAGATTCATCTATGGAAGGTAATATGTTAGGGATCACTTCAGCTGTCAGTGCTGTTGGATAGTGCCTACATTCAGCTGCCAGAGATTCAGATGCAACTATCCATTTAGTATAGGTATTATTTTGTGGTATTGGAGTTAAAGCATTGGGCATTTTGGGGTATAATCTTTCTGCATTTTCATAAATAGCATAGCTACCAAAAAGGTCATGATCCCAGAAGATAACACCACCGTAATTTTTTTTCGCCCAATATTTTTTGGCAGCATTATGGATAGCCAAAGTAACGGGTACGGCATCAGATAGTGTCATGTTTAAACAGAAAAGCCAGTCAATATTGTTATCTTCAAGCCAATTAATAAAGTAATTCTGATATTGTTCAGATATTAAAGATATATCCTTTTGGATATTTATTATTTCATGGTGTGTTAATTTTTCATATTTTGCGATTTTGTTTCTTATATTAGTAAAGTCACTACCATAGTCTTCATGACACATTGAATACTGATGAATAGAGCTAACTTTCATCCAGGTTGGATAGTGCGAGTCTGGGTTCCCGTGAGGAAAGAATTTAATCTTGTCTGGCCGCCATGAAAAACCGAGATCCGCAGGTATTTCATTAGTAATGATATTGTTTTTTATTGCCATCTCAGCAACATTTCTAAATATAGTTAATAGGCCACTCGTTGGGAGTCCATCTCCTGATATAATCGCCCACTTCATTTTCGTCATTATTTATCTCCTGATGTTAACTGTTTAATTGAATTGACTTTACGGATAAAATTTTAACTAAAGAAAAAATTAATATGCAACAAATCAATATGGCAATAAAAGCCGTTCTCAGTGAGGTAAAGTCTGCTAATATACCTATTAATGGTGGTGAGACGAGTAAACCAATTCTCGACATCCATGTTGCAAAAGTAATTCCGCTAGTTGCATTGATATTAGGTAACTGGCCAATAAAGGATATTGCCAGTGGAAATATAACTGATACACCTAATCCAATGAGAGAAAAACCTACTATTGTAAAAAAAACAGAATGAATGAATATTATTAATGTTATTCCTGTCATGGATAATACCACGCCATATTTTAATGTGATTAATTCCCCAAATTTATTGGTGTAGTAGTCACCAAATATACGACCAATAACCATGCATATTTGGCACGAGAGATAAGGTAAGCCAGAAATCACTAATGTAACATTATAAATATCCTTCATGTATATTGCGCCCCAGATACTGGCTGTTTCTTCTATACTGCATGTAAAGACAAGTATGGTTAGCGCTATAATATAAAGCTGAATCTCTAATAATCCTATTTCGTGTGGATGTTTACCAGATATGTGAAAATTAATTTGTGTATTGGACTTTTTAAATAATAGAATGTAAACAATTAGCATCGTTAGATTAAGAGTAAGTAATGTAAGGTTGAATTTCTCCATCGAGAACCCGAGGCCAATAGCTATAACAGCAATAAGTCCACCCCATATTGTGCCGATACTGCTTATGCCATGAAGTCGATTAATCAAACTCTGCCCATATGACTTTTGTATTTTTATAGCTTGTACATTAATACAAGTATCCCCCCATGAATCAAAAATGCCGAACAAAAAAAGTAATAGTGTTATTTCATACCACGATGACGAAAATGCAACTATTGATATAGTAATGATTAAAAATAAGAATGTTATATTTGTTGCCCAATATAACCCAATTAAATTTATAAATCTCTTTGAAAATAACCCAAAGGTTATCGCCCCCGCGGGAATAGCTGATATCATTATTCCAACCATATAATTACTTAGGTTGAATTTTTCTTTTAAATCAGGTATCCATGGAACCAAGCTGGCGTAGGCGATACCATGAATAAAAAAGAGTGTCGATAATATGATGCTTTGTTTTTTTTGCATTTTTTATAGTCATTATATTAATTTTATGAGTTAATTGTTATAATATATAATTGAAATCAAATCCTAATATGTTTCTATACCCTGATTTTATTGACGGTTCCTTTAATTCTATCGGCGTGACTTGATGCCAAATTGACGAGTTTCTGTCTATGTGGAATAGACCCTCACCACACTCTAATGTGTGTGATTTAATGATTTCATCCTTTTCAATGCAATAAAGTTTACTCGCACCCCCTTTAATATTATATTTATCAATAACTAATGCGGATACAATATAGTCACTCCCATCTTGATGTAAACCTTCCGGCGAATTTGAGACCAGAGGTGTTGATCCATCTATAATCAAAGATATTTGATGACAAGTGACCCCAATTTTTTTAATTTTTCTTTGTGGTTCACATTCACACAAAATTTCGGAAAATTTTTTAATGAGTATTTTTAAAGTCGCAGAATGAGCAGTGATGCGATCCATCGGAGGGAAACGACGAATCAATTGTCTTAAATCTAATGGATGGTCGGCATTCTGGGTAAAATGAGTTAATGTAGGTAAATCAATATGTTTAATGCTCCATTTGTTATCAATATATTCGGCAATGAATTGACTCACCCCTCTCTTTCGAAAAGGTTTATAGGCATAAAATATTTTTTTATCTGGCACCGATAATGTTGATATCAGAGATTGAATATCTTCAGGCACCAAACTGTCATCAAGATATCGTTGTGCCGCCTGTAAAATTAAATCTCTTTTCGCAAAGCGTTTGCTGATAAGAAATCTTAATTGTGATAATTTTATATCATTAGTGTCCCATGCTAATTTTTTAAATGATAACTCGTTTTTAATTGTTTTTATATTCAAACCAAATTCATTTATATTGAATTGAATTATTTTATATTTAATACCCATGACATAGATGTCCTATTCATCAAGTTATTATTGATGAGTTATATTAATGTGAGTAAACGATACAAAATTACATATAATAATTAAGCTATTCTAGAGTAATGTGTGGTTTTATTTCTCTATTTTTATATCTCAAATATCTCTCTTCGGCAAGCTTTTATAAATAGGTGGCAGTATGTATGTTTTTCAAACTATCTATTATTGATGTCTTTTATTAGGGTTTTATCGTGACATATTAGGTAATTAACATTTATAGATAACAGAATCGCTTTATTTATCTTTGTAATTGATATTATCTTTATTTATCTAAATCAGTTGAAGGAGTTTAACCCTTCATTTCATGGTTTAAATATAATGTCAAAAAATGTGATCTACGCAAATGGAATGGTGTTTCATTGTGTGTATTATATTTTAATGCCAGATAAAATCTTCCATCATTTATAGTCGCGTCGCGTGATTTTACTTGGGTAAGAATGCGTTACTGAGGATCTCGAAATGCCAATTAATTTATTGGGTAAAACGCTATTGTTAGGATTGATGTCGTTTGTTGTATTGGGGACGGTGAATGCCGCGCAGTATAATGCCGTCGTTTCTACCACTCCTCAGGGTAATGAGTTTTCCTCGATTAATGCTGTATTGAAGTCAGCTCCGTTGGATGACACGCCTTTTATTATCTTCCTGAAAAATGGAGTTTACACTGAGAGGTTAGAGGTGACTCGTCGTCATGTAACTTTGAAAGGGGAGACTCGGGATGGCACGGTGATCGGCGCGGCTATATTACTGCCCCGAGTACATTAATGTCCTCACCTTATGGTTTGATATTTATTAACAGCCAGCTGACCAAAGAGCCTGGTGTTCCCGCTAACAGTTTTGCTTTAGGGCGGCCATGGCATCCGACAACCACCTTTGCCGATGGCCGTTATGCTGATCCGGCGGCAATGGGTCAGGCCGTATTTATCAATACGACGATGGATGATCATATTTACGGTTGGGATAAAATGTCTGGTAAAGATAAGCAAGGTGAGAAAATTTGGTTCTATCCGCAAGACTCCCGTTTCTTTGAGGCGAACAGCAAAGGGCCGGGTGCTGCCATTAATGAGGGGCGCCGCCAGCTATCTGCGGAGCAGCTTAAAGCATTCACGTTACCTATGATTTTCCCCGACTGGACGGTTCATTGAGACTAAAATGACAGTGACTCGCCCCCCTTGAATGGGTGGATATCCAGTCGGTGGAGTTTCACTTTTCGCCATAATATGGTGCGGCCTATGCCCAATAAGGCCGCCATTTCATTCAGTTGCTCCTGGCAGACCAATGCGGCACGAATAATGGCCTGCCTTTCTAATTCTTGCAGTGATAAGACCGGCTGAGGTTGTGGCATATCCGATTCCAATAGCAATTTTTCGCCGAGTAGATGCTCTGGCAAATCATTGAGATTGATGCGGTTGTTGCGACAGGCCATCGCGGCCCGCTCAACCACACTTTTCAGCTCTTGATCATTACCCGGCCAAGGGTATTGGCATAACTGGCGAATAACGCTTTCGTCTGGCTGATATTGGCAGTGGAAATGTTGCCCCAGGCTGGCCAGTGTGTGCTGAACCAGTAGTGGAATATCTTGCTGGCGTTGGCGCAGTGGCGGGATATGCAGCTCGAAAGATTGCAAGATATAGAAGAGTTGGCGACGAAAATGGCCTTGTTTGACTAACAGGGGCAGGTCTGCGCCGGTGGCGGTGATGATCCGCACATCCACTGGGATCACCCGATTCGAGTTTACCCGCATCACCATGCCGGTTTTGACAATTTGCAGCAGCGCTGATTGCATTTCGGGCGACAAGTATTCGACTTGTTCCAAATATAAGGTGCCGCCGTTAGCTAATTCAAATTTGCTGGGTTGCCCAGATTCACCTTCACTGGCATCGCTACCCAGGAATTCCCGTGCCATAAGATTTTGCGGTAATGCCTGACAATTCAATACGATATAGGGGCCAGCTGCTCGATTGCTGGCATTATGAATGGCTTGCCCTAATTGTTGCTTACCCACACCTTCTTCCCCATGCAATAAAATGGGGTGTCTACCTTTAGCTGCCTGTTTGCCATAGCGAATTAAGCGGCGCATTTCCAGTGATGCCACGGGCATATCGTCAAAGGTATAACTGGCTCGCCCTAATTGGTTATGCACCATTTGCCGCAGTAATTCTTGTGGATGCAGAAGTGCAATAAATCCACAACGATCGCCATCTGGGATAGGTTTGAGAGTCAACAAAGCAGGAATAAATTGTTGCTGATTTTCAAAAGTGACTTCCACATGGCTGAGGGGGATACGATGCAAAATAGCATGGGTCAACACAGCGGGTAGGGTGAGTAGATCAGTGACGGGCTTACCGAGACTGCTGGTTTCATTGAGCTGCAAGATGGCTGCTGGCCGCTGACCTGTATCGGATGCCCCTCGGTTATTGCCAGAGCAGGGGCATTGGTGCCGATTAATCCTTCAGCCCAATAGCTGCCACAATCAATGCCTAACGCTTTTAACTGACTCATGGTCTGCGGATGACCGCATTGCCACAGGGTACAGCCGCTTTCATCAAGAATTAACAAGACGCAGTGGCGTGATTCCATGTATTCATAAGCATCTTCCAGTTCGGCCTGGCCTAACACCAGTAAATCATTTTTCCGCTGACAAATTGACTGGAAAGTGGCCCCTGCCGCACGGTGTGGCACCCGCCATTGCTGGGCTTGCATCAGTTTTTGGCAGCGCTGCCATGACCCGATTAGCGCCGGAGTGGCAACTGGCTCAGAGTGGCTCATTGAGTGCCTTGGACCCCGGGTGTCGCCAATGGATTTGGCCCGGCAGAATCAGCTGATTTTGCGCCAAAGGTGTTTCGGCGATCAGGGCGGTTATCATCTCAAAGCTATGGCGTGCCAACCCTTGGCAATCCTGTGCGATGGTATCTATTTTTAAGGGTAAGCAATCAAACAGATAGTGGTCATCAAAGCTACAAAGATGGATATCACTGTCCATTAATTGATGCTGATTGAGATAGCGCAATACCCCTTCCAACAGGCCACAGGCGGCGGTAAATACCGCTTTGGGCGGGCGGCCTAATTGCGCGCAAAGCTGGGCAATCATTTCATAGCCAGAGCTGGGCAAGTAGTGGCCATTTAGGACCCATTCAGGGCGGCATTCGATCCCTGCTTGTTGTAACCCTTGCTGGAAGCCCGCCAAACGGTCACGCGTCGGCGAGATCCGTGGCTGACCGCCGAGAAAGTAAAATTCATCTGGATGTTGGCGAGCCACATTTTCAACCAATGCACAGGTAGAGGCGATGGAGTCGGTAATCACCAGCGGTAATGCCGATTCACCAATCAATCTAT
>NZ_JBLWEX010000220.1:0-17074 GCF_048323875.1 Yersinia sp. LJYL362 | reverse complement strand
TCTGTTTATCAATTTGATTATCGACAGATTCAAAAACACCGCTTTCGGGATATTGCTTACCATTTGCCAACTGAATACGCGGAGTGAAATGCTCAAATGCCAATGCGCTGTTGTCGCTGGCAGAGGCTGTACCTGTCGTGGATAACTGATAGGTGGCAGTGATGTAATCTCTTTCATTTACCGCTATAGCCACTCGAATAGGATCAAGTTGCACAATACTCACTAAGGTGCCACTGGCTGGGTTAATCAAACTGCCAACATTGAAGCGGCTGTGGCCAATTTGGCCGCTGATCGGGGCATAAATACGGGTAAAACTGAGTTGCAGTTGTTGAATCTGTAAATTTGCTTGCGCCTGGGCCACAGCTGCTCGACTGATATCTCGCTGCGCTTGTGCTTCATCGACTTCAGCCTGACTAACCGAGCGGTTATTGCCTAAACGCTGTAAACGGGTGAGATTCACCTGCGCATGGTTGGCACTGGCGGTTGCGCTGTCTAACTGGGCCTGTGCCTGAGTCACAGACGCCTGATGCAAAGCAGGATCAATTTCATATAGAAGGTCCCCCTGCTTAACCATCTGACCTTCGGTAAACAATCTGGCGGCAATAAACCCTTCAGTCCGGGTTGTTACATCCACCGCCTGAATAGCTTCCACCCGTCCGAGAAACTGCAACGCACTCTCTGGGGTTGCCGAGGTCACTACTGCCACCGTCACCGCAGGTAAAGGGGCCGCTGCCATGGCGCTGTGAGTGCTGATACCCAGCATTAACACCACAACAGCATATGCGAGCAGATAATCGCACCGAGCACGTAAAATTCGCTGCACGCTAAGCATTAGCATGTCGCGAACCCAATTTAGTGTAGACATAGTCATTCATTCCTTACTCTCGGTGGGGTGGGACAATTAATTTGGATTGGGTGTAAAAAAGCTTAGCTTGATTAATAATAATCTGAAGTCACTTTAACGTCTTGCGACAAAAATTCATATTGCCGACCGAGGCCAGAATCACAATCATCTCAGCGCTCCTCTGATGGATTCATCGCGCAATGAATAGGGTAGGTAAACCGTCAGTTTGGCTTTATTCTCATTCTTTTTCGATAGAAAAAAAGCAAGGAAACATCATATTATTCTAAGCTCAAATAATAACTCAGTAGAGTTATGGTAGTTTATATTGCCTCAGAGCCTTCATTTCCTGTGGATTAAACCGATATTTAATAAGTACGTCCAAGAGATTTCTAAGTGCAGGAAGGCGGTGGCAGCTGTGAGTCCATGGATGGGCCGAATAATGGGAGCAGCCAACTCACCTGCAATTTGAAAATGACAGGTATAAGGGAATTCACTATGACTGACTCCACCCCGCCTGAGTCGCGGGCAAGAGGGGAAAATGTTTTCTTCGCCAAGCGGACTCTACAAACCATGGCGTTGCTCATTGTGGCGACGATTATTATTGCCGCGGTGGGTATTATCTACATCGCTTCACAATTAAATGAACAAGCGGTGTCAAAAAACCGTTTTCTGGTGGAAAAAGCATGGGAAATGCGCCAAAGATCGATAAAAGCCAGAATAAAAGATAACGCTTTTTGGGGCGATGCTTATGAACATTTGCACGTCAAAGTTGACCCTGACTGGGCCTTTGTTAGCCAAAACATGGGGCCATCTCTTTACGAAAATTTTAGGTACGAAGGTGTTTTTGTTATTGATGGACAAGGGAAAACCCGTTATTCCGTCATCAATGGGCAATTGGCGAATACCCGCTTACAAGACTGGCTAAATGAAGATATTACGCCATTTATAGATTCGGTACGTCAGCAGGCGGAAAATGAGGTTGCCGCCACGGAAATCATCAATGTTAATGGGCTACCCGCCGTGATTGCAGCAGCCGCGATCACTCCCGGCAATGACCCTCGAGTGAAAGCCGTTGCTGGCCCGCCATCAGTCCTGGTCTTTGTCAATTTGCTGACCCAAAGCGAGTTGAATATTCTGGGGGAGGACTATGGTCTTCATCAACTCCGCGTTCCCCAGGATGAAAAAGATGCCGCGTCCCATCCCTCAGTACAATTATCCTCAAATGATAACAGTCGTGTGACACTGCTCTGGAACCAAAATATGCCAGGCGCTCAACTGCTCAATATCTTGCTGCCACTGCTGGGGTTAGTTGCCTTGGTGCTTGGGCTGAGCGGTTGGTGGGTTCTGCGACGCGCAATGGCGGAGGCACGCGCTGCCGATGAAAATAAAGCCGCATTAATCGCCAGTGAAGAGCGCTTTCGTCACGTGGCTGAAGCCGCTACTGATTGGCTATGGGAAACGGATGCCGACCTGCGCATCACTTATCTGTCTCAGCGATTTTTAACTATTACCGGGCTAAGTGTCGAGCGCTGGCTGGGCCGTAATCTCGATTCACTGCTAAATTGTGATGTGATTCCGCTGCGTTCCTGGTTGCAATACACCCATTTGACGGAGTCGCGCAATGAGCTGCAATGTACCTATTTCTCAGCCAAAGGCGACAAACGTATTTGTCGGATTTACGCCAAACCTATCATCAAAAATGGCCAGAACATGGGGTTTCGTGGCACCGCCTCGGACATCACCCGAGAGATAGAAGCACAAGAGCGAATCCAACATCTTTCTCTGCATGACACCCTGACCGGTTTACCTAACCGCCTACGCATGAAAGAATTTTTGGAAAACAAACTGCGAAATCTGGCCGCGGCACCGCATCCGTTGGTGATCCTCAATGTCGATTTGGATAAATTCAAACCGGTTAACGATACCTTTGGTCATGTGGCGGGGGATCAGGTGCTACATCAGGTGTCTGAGCGCCTGAGAAGCTGTTTGCGCGATCAGGATTTAGTGGCTCGCCAAGGCGGGGATGAGTTCATTCTGATTATTAGCGGGCTATCTTCAACCCAAGAAATAGCACAACTCTGTGCCCGCGTTATCGCGCGTATCGAAAGCCCGTATCTGATTAATGAACAAGATATTTTCATCAGTGCCAGCATCGGTATTGCCATGGCACCGCAGGACTCTATGCAAGCCGAGGAGCTGTTGCGCTTTGCTGATATTGCCATGTATGAGGCCAAAAATAGCAGCAGCAACCGTTGGAGTTTCTATTCCAGTGAAATGAATGACCGCCTGATGCAGCGCAGCGAACTCGAGCGCTTCTTGCGTCAGGCAATTAAACATAATGAATTCAGCCTTTACTATCAGCCGCGCTATCGCATTAAAGGGACACAACTGACCGGTGCCGAAGCACTGGTGCGCTGGAATCACCCGGTATTGGGGCTGCTGATGCCAGATCAATTTATTGCTCTGGCTGAAGAAACCGGCCTTATCACCGCCATCAGTGACTGGACAATGCTCCAGGCCTGTCAGGATGCGGCAACATGGCCGGCATCACTGATTATTTCCGTCAATATTTCTGCTATTGAATTTCGCAGCCAACGGCTAATAGAACGTGTGCGACAAGTCCTGCTGTTGAGCGGGCTACCGAGCCATCGGCTGGAACTGGAAATCACTGAGCGAATAATGATTGAAGATGCGGATGGGGCATTTAAAACCATGACAGCATTGAAAGCCTTGGGCGTGCGTTTATCTATGGATGATTTTGGAACCGGATATTCGTCACTGAATTATCTGCGCCGTTTCCCCTTTGATGGTCTGAAAATTGATAAGAGCTTTATTGATGAACTCACACAGTCCCATGAAGGACGGTCAATTGTGGAGGGTATCATTAACCTTGGCCACGCGCTGTCCATGACCGTGACCGCGGAGGGTGTTGAAACCGCAGAACAACTTGAGCATCTACAAACGTTAATGTGTGATGAGGCTCAGGGCTATCTGTTAGGTAAACCGATGAAATTAAGTGATCTATTAAATATTACACATCAGGCAGAGGGCAATGAGTAATGTTTCAATAAGTACCGCTCAGTCTCAAGATTAATAACTCACAGAGGCTGAGCGGTAATCAGTATTTTACGCGCCAGGTTGGCTTTTGGCCTTGAAATTAATAATATCGTAGACCAACCCATCTATTGTGCTTTTTACTTCATCAGCCGTAATGGGTTCGCCACTGTTACTCACTTCCTTACCATAAGCTTTACGTACCACGACAATGACCGGTTTTCCCGTATTGGAATCAATAACCTGTACTTCCAGGTAAAGTGCTGTCTGCTGTGCCCTATTCCCACTGGCAGCCATGGTTCCGGCAATAACAGCGGCTATAGGTATCATCTCATAGACTTCAAGATTTTTATCTTCGGCGGAAACCGCAGTAATGGCGGCCCGAACAATCAGTGTATTGCGTCTTTTCGGAGAATTGACTAATGGCAATTGGTGGCTCACGGCTTCTTTAAGTCTTTTATTCGCGTAAGCCAATATTTCATCTAATGTTTTCTGATTCACTCGTTGAGTAGGTGTAGAACTGGGGTAATAAACCAATGGCGTATAATAAACACCGGTGTATTTCTTAACATTAAAATCGGGGGAGACCCAGCGTAATACTTTTTGGCCACTCGCAGATTCAGTTTCTTGTAACTTACTATAATCACTAATAAAACCAGAGAATTGCGCGCTAGTTGTCACTTTTGAAGTGCATCCTACCACAAATATTCCGACGGCAAATAACGCCGCTATTTTATAACTATTCAGAATGGCCATTGTAATTTCCTATATGTTTATTAGGGAACTAAAAAACAGGGATGTAGAAAAAGACCAAGAAGATAAAAGAATGACAGTGCTCTCTATACAAATTTTAAACTATGGCAAAATATTTGCTGAATATTATTTAAATAATAAAAAGCCTCCAAAGAGGCTCATAATTAATTTTAATCTGAAAATAAAATCAGGCGAGGTTTAATACACCCGATTTTCCAATTGATAAAGGCCATCAAGGAATGCAGGCACAAAACTCCCCGGCCCTGCGACGCGTTGAGATACTTGCCCCCCCACCATCGACATAATTCGGCAAGCGGTCGCAACATGGTGTAAGCGATCCCCTTCTAGTGCACAAAACGCGGCGACCACCGCAGACAGCGCACAACCCGTCCCGACCACTCGGGTCATTAGCTTATCGCCACCCGTCACCGCAACATCGCGCTGACCATCGGTGATGTAATCCACCTCACCGGTCACCGCCACCACTGTCTTAGCGCGTAGGGCCAATTGGCGTGCGGCCGGTAACGCCACCAGTGACGTATCGACACTATCAACACCGCGCCCCATGGTCGCCATGCCACTCAATGCCATGATCTCTGAGGCATTTCCACGGATAGCGGCGGGTTTTAATGTGAGTAAATGACGGGCAAAATCAGTGCGATATTCCAACCCGCCCACGGCAACCGGATCCAGTACCCAGGGTGTTCCCGCGTGATTGGCTGCGGTTATCGCACTCAACATGGACTCTGCTCGCACCCGGTGCAAAGTGCCAATATTAATAAGTAAACTGTTCGCCATGGTACTGAATTGCGCAGCCTCTTCCGGCTCCACCACCATCGCGGGGAAAGCGCCTAGAGCAAGCAACACATTGGCCGTAAATGACTGTACCACTTCGTTGGTCAGACAATGCACCAATGGCGGTGTGGCACGAAATTGCTGTAGGCAAGCGCTGGCTAGTGCATCTGGGAATAAATCCATCAAATAATCCTCCAATAGCCACTTTTGGTCGCCCCAACTCTAACAAGGCAACCTTTCTGTTGTAGTTGTTTGATATTACCCCCTGATCAGCCGCGCGCAGCCGCTATTAATGCCTGCCCCAGCGCCACCCCCCCATCACCGGCGGGCAGCCGCTGGGGCATCAATAACTGGAAGTCGTGCAGTTGCTCGCGGAGTAATTCGCGCAGTAACCGGTTATGCAGCACCCCACCAGAAAATGCAATAGTATCAATGCCAAAGCGCTGTGCTGCCTGTCGGGCTAAAGTCGCAAAGCCCTGCGCGAGAGCAAAGTGGAAAGCATAAGCCCGCTCAGCCGGTGCAGCATCGAAAGCCAACCATTGTTGCCAAAAGGTGGCCAAATCTAATTGATTATCGCGCAGTGGCATAGTAACAGGTGGAGCTGTTCTGGCACTTTGCCCTGCCAGCGCCTCTAGCAGGCAAGCCGCCTCGCCCTCCCAGCTGATGGCCTGCGGTATAATATTTAGCGCCGCCGCTACCGCATCAAATAACCGCCCCGCCGATGAAGCTAATGGCGCATTAATGCCACGCGCAATCGCCCGCGCCAGTATCTCACCCTGCGGTTGGGGGATCGCTGCCACCTCAGGCACGTTTTGCCAATTCGGTACAAAGCGCTGAAACTGCGCCAGTAAATTGCGCCATGGCTGGCGCGAGGCCAGATCCCCGCCGGGCAAGGCCACCGCAGGCAACCCGCCCACGTATTCACAATTCATATAATCCACTCGTAGGCATTCGCCGCCCCATAACTTTCCCTCCGCGCCATATCCCAACCCATCCAGCGCCAGGCCTATCACTGCCCCACCTTGGCGCGGCCAGCCATGTTCTGCCAAACAAGCGACTAGATGAGCATGATGATGCAGCACTTCCACGCAGGGAATATTGTGTTGAGCCGCCCACTCTTTACCCCATTGGTGACTGACATAAGCAGGATGCGCATCCACCACCACCGCCTGCGGGGTAAAATGATAAATATCGCAAAATAGTGCTAATAACTGCTGCTGTTGCTGCGCAATATCCTGCTCTGCCAGATCGCCCAAATGCTGGCTCAGCACCGCATTGCGGTCTCGCAGCAAGCAAAAGGTATTTTTCATGTCAGCCCCTAGCGCCAGAATGGCGGGTTGCTGACTAAACCCCGGCGGCAGCTCGAAAGCATCTGGTACATAACCTCGGGCGCGGCGCAGCATTTCAGCCCCGCGCGGCGTCAGGCGCACCAATGAGTCGTCGGCACGCTGCACAATGTCCCTGTCGTGCAACAGCCAGTGGTCGGCAATTTCACTCAAGGCACTCAGGGCCCGTTCATTACTCAGAGCGGGCGGCTTGCCACTGCCATTGCCGGAAGTCATCACCAACGGGCGCGCCACCTGTTGCAGCAGCACATGTTGCAGCGGATTGGCGGGTAACATAATGCCGATTTCAGGTAATTCTGGTGCAACAGCCGCGCAGAGCGGGCTTTCCGGCGGCTTAGCCACTAAAACGATGGGGGCTGCGGGGCTGCGTAGTAAACCCAGCAACGCATCATGATCAGCGGGTTGCACGCAGGTTTGCAGCCAGTCGGCATCCGGTAACATTACCGCCAATGGCTTGGACGGCCGGTGTTTGCGCTCACGCAAGCGGGCCACAGCAGCGGCATTGGTAGCATCTACCGCCAGATGAAAACCGCCTAGCCCTTTAACGGCCACAATTTCGCCCGCCAACAGCGCAGCAGCGGCTTGCTCTAATGCGGAGAACCCATGGGCCACAGCCTGCCCGTCAGCTTTCGTCAGCCACAGTTGCGGGCCACAATCCGCGCAGGCATTGGGCTGGGCATGAAAACGGCGGTCTGCGGGATGGTCATATTCGGCCTGACAAGCCGCACACAGCGGGAACTTGCCCATGGCTGTATAGGGGCGATCGTAGGGCATGCGCCGGATAATGGTAAAGCGCGGGCCGCAATGGGTGCAGTTAATAAAAGGATAACGGTAGCGCCGGTTGGCAGGGTTATGCATTTCACTCAAGCAAGCATCACAGGTCGCGGCATCCGGCACAATTTGGGTGTCCATCTGCCCGGCCCCGCTGTGCTGAATCATGAAATCCAGCGGCGGCTGCACCCAGTGGTAGGGCGTGGTGACGATGCTGTCAATATGCGCCAATGGCGGGCAATCTTGTGGCAATGCGTGTAAAAAGTCTGCCACCGCCGGGGCTTGCCATAGGTGAACCGTCACCCCCGCGCTGTCATTACTGACATCCCCTTGCAGCCCAAAACGGTGGGCAAGTTGCCAGATATAGGGGCGAAAACCCACCCCTTGCACTTTGCCCTTTATCCGCAGACTGAGACCGTTTTTATTCACAAAGAATCCTTCACGAGGTTGCCAGCAGCCTGTTTTATAGCTTGGAGATCGCGGGGCGACTGCACCGATGGGCGCTCCGGCGACTGACGTCGCTGCGACCCATTCGGCACATTTCCCCGCTTATCAACTTGTTAATCGCCTGCCACTTCAATGACGAGTGATTCGGGTGCGCGACCGCAGCTAACCCCCCTGCGGCTTCAATGACAAATGGGATTAGCATATACGGGGCAATGGTTCATCCAACGGCAAATCCAGTTTACGTGAAACACCAAATGCGCCACATAACTGCACTTGTTTATTCTCGGTCACCTGCCCGATAACGGCGGCATCACGGCCCAGTGGGTGGCGATGTAACTCAGTTAAAACAGCCTCTTGCGCCTCAGGGGAGACCACCAGCACCAGCTTGCCTTCATTGGCAAAGTTAAGTGCATCCAGCCCGAGTAATTCGCAAATACCGCGTACCGCCGGTTTTAATGGCAAATCCGCTTCGTTGATTTCCATACCACAACCACTGGCGGCAGCAAATTCATGCAGAATTGCCGTCACACCACCACGAGTGGCATCACGCAATGCCCGCACACCAGTAATATGGCGTAGCGGCGCAATCAGCGGGGCCAGCAGGGCGCAATCACTGCTCAGCTCCGCCTCCAACCCCAAACCTTCACGTAGATTCAGGATGGTTGCGCCATGATCACCTAATGTGCCGCTGACAACGATCCGATCGCCCACACAGATCATCGCGGTTCCCCACTGGATATCTGCTGGGATCACGCCGATGCCGGTGGTATTGATAAAGATCTTATCAGCCGCACCACGCTGGACCACTTTGGTATCACCGGTG
Organism: Yersinia sp. LJYL362; assembly: GCF_048323875.1. Classification (NCBI taxonomy): domain Bacteria; kingdom Pseudomonadati; phylum Pseudomonadota; class Gammaproteobacteria; order Enterobacterales; family Yersiniaceae; genus Yersinia; species Yersinia sp. LJYL362. Next base: position 8,241 of record NZ_JBLWEX010000220.1, on the reverse strand, counting down.
ACTATCTGAATGCCTGCTTGCTGTGCGGTGGCCGCCATGGAGTGCACAATGCGCTCCAGAGCAGCCATCGGCAGCCCTTCTTCCAGAATAAAACCGCAGGAAAGATAGCGCGGAGTCGCGCCACTCACCGCCACATCATTGGCCGTACCACACACCGCCAGTTTGCCGATGTCGCCACCGGGGAAGAAAATAGGATCAATCACATAGCTGTCGGTCGATACCGCCAGTCGATCCCCCTGTGCAACCAGATCCGCCAGCGCGATACGCGCCTGATCTTCCCGCTCATTCAGAGCCGGGTTAGAGAACGCCGCCAAAAACAGAGATTCGATCAAGCTCTGCATTGCCCGCCCGCCACTGCCATGTGCCAGGGTAATCTCTTGTTTATTCATTAGGTTGTGACCTGATTGATTGGTTTCGATAACCAATATTTATCGTTTGGTGTCTAGCGGGGCGACTGCACCGATGGGCACTCCGACGGCTTACGCCGTTACGACCCATTCGGTACATTTCCCCGCAAGTCAGCCTTGTCATCACTCTGATATCAAAAACTATCGGTATTGATGATAAGCAGAGCAAGCCCCTTCGGAGGAAACCATCAGCGCCCCAAATGCATTATCTGGCGTACATTCGCCCCCAAACAGCGGACATTGATCCGGTTTACAACGCCCGGTCAATACGTCGCCGCAACGGGATCGCGGATCATCTGCCACCCGTTGCTGTTGTGGGGTGAAACGTCGCTCAGCATCAAAAGCTTGATAAGCCGGGCTAAGCTGGACACCGGAATCAGCGATTTCGCCCAATCCACGCCACTCGCTGCACGCTTTCGCTACAAACACCTCAGCCAGTGCTTGTTGGGCGAGCAGGTTGCCGCTGTCGGGTACAATGCGCCGATATTGGTTTTCCACCGTACAGCGCCCATTGGCCATCTGCTCCAGCAGCATCACTAAACCTTGTAAAATATCCAGCGGCTCAAAGCCGGTGACCACCAGCGGTTTATTGAATTGGCTGCAAATAAAGCCGTATGGCGTAGTGCCGATCACCATGCTGACATGGCCGGGCGCAAGGAAACCATCAATGCGCACATCGGGTTGTTGTAGCAGGCTGCGCAGGGTAGGAATGATGGTAATGTGCTGGCAGAACACCGTGAAGTTGGTCAGCCCCAGCCGTTTGGCTTGTTGCAGTGTTAAGGCCGTGGCCGGCATGGTGGTTTCAAAACCGAGGCCGAAAAACACCACTTCGCGATCGGGGTGGCGCTGTGCCAACGTCAAGGCATCCAGCGGCGAGTAAACCACACGGATATCAGCCCCGCGCCGCTTGGCATCCAGCATTGAGCCATTACGCCCCGGCACCCGCATGGCGTCACCGTAAGTGCAGAAAATCACCTGTGGGTGAGCGGCAATTTCCAGACAACTGTCGATACGGCCCATCGGCAACACACAGACCGGGCAACCCGGCCCGTGAACAAACTCCAAACCGTCTGGCAGCAGTTGATCGAGGCCGAATTTGAAGATTGCATGCGTGTGGCCACCACACACTTCCATAATTTGCAGCGGCAAGCGCTGTTGATCGGCAAGTTGTGGCAGTAAGTTTTCGATCCGCTGTAATAAGGCACTGACCAGTGCCGGATCACGGAACTCATCAACGTAGCGCATCATTGCCCCCGCTGGCGACATCATCCAAATCCAGCCCAACTGCTTGCATATGCGCTAATGCTGCCAGTGTCTGCTGGGCTTCTTCTTCATCAAGCAAGCTCATGGCAAACCCGACATGCACCAATACCCATTGGCCGAGCAGATCAGCCGGTGATGCGTCACACACCAGCGCGATATTGATTTCACGTTTGACACCACTCACTTCCACCCAGGCCAGTTGGTGGATATCTTCACCTACCGCCACTATTTTGCCAGGTACGCCTAAGCACATCGCTGTGCCTCCAGCCATTCAAGCCACATATCCATTCCCTCGCCACTACTGGCTGACAGCGCAATGACCTGAATTTCAGGATTCACCTGACGGGCATAATTAATACACTGCTCAATATCAAAATCCAGATAGGGTAGCAGGTCGATTTTATTGATAATCATCAGTGAGGAAGCGGCAAACATATGAGGATATTTCAGCGGCTTATCTTCGCCTTCCGTTACCGAAAGCACCGCCACTTTATGCCGCTCGCCGAGGTCAAAGCTGGCCGGACACACCAAATTACCCACGTTCTCAATAAACAGCAGGCTGTCATTGCTCAGGTTCAAGCGGTGCGCGGCATCATGCACCATCTGCGCATCCAGATGGCAGCCTTTGCCAGTATTGACCTGAATCGCTGGCACACCGGTGGCGCGAATGCGTTCGGCATCATGAGTGGTTTGCTGATCACCTTCAATCACCGCGCAAGGCACTTGCCCAGCCAGCAGCTGCAAAGTGGTGGTCAACAGCGTGGTTTTGCCCGAACCGGGGCTGGAAACCAAATTCAGCGCCAGAATATGTTGCTCGACAAAATGCTCACGGTTATGGCTGGCTAACTGATTATTTTTGCTCAGCACATCTTGCTCTATTTGCAACAAACGGCGCTGCCCCATGCCCGGCGCATGGCTACCGGCTTCACCCTGCCCATAATGCAGCCCTTGCTGGTCAGCATGAACTTGTGGGGTGAAAGGCTTAGCGGCGGGGGCGTCTGTGTCATCGGGTTCGATGCCCTCAGATTCAATGGCTGCCATCGGTTCTGGCGCTTTGCCATGATAGTGATGGTGAACATCGCCCTGATGGTAATAGTAGTGATGGTGAACAATCACCGGTTGTTCACCCTTGGCAACATATTTGTGTTTATGTTTATGCTGAATCTTTTGCGTCGGGGTATCACTTTCGTGCTGGTCATGGTGATGATGATCGTGGTGGTGGCCGTCATGATGATGATGGTGGTGATCGTCATAGTGGTCGTGGTGGCCATCATCATGTTGATGATTGTCGTCGCCCTCGATCTTTCTCTCGCCGCTGGCGCAACCACAAGTCGTACACATAGGAATTCACTCCTTCAGGATTATTCCACTTCTATCTGTTTTACCTGCAAATTGCTGCCACTCTCTACTTGCAGAGCATGGCTGCCACAATGCGGGCACCCGGCATCATGCCGGTCAATGGCAACACTGTTGCTGCACTCCCAGCACCAGGCCACTGCGGGCAGGTAGCTGAGATGCAATTGACAATTTTCTGCCAGTGTTTTGCGGCTGGCGGCCTCAAAGCTGAAGCGCAAGGCGCTTTCCTCAATACAGGAAAGCGCGCCAATTTCCAGCCAGACCGCGGTTATCCGTGTGGCACCGTTAAGCCGCGCCTGTTTTTCAATCAGCTCCAGTGTGCTGAGACACAAACTGATTTCATGCATGCTGATTCTTTATTTGGCTAACTTTATTAAACAAAGCCCGCCGCCGGGGATTTGCGGGCGCATCGGCATCCGTTACCGGCAGTGAGAGCGCCATACGCGCACTTTGCTCCGCCAGTTGTAACGCCCGTTCAGCACTGAGCGAGGTGTCCAGCGGTGACATCAATGAGCGGCTCAAATACTGACCGCAACCGGCGATTTTGCTGACAGTAAAATCCATTTCGCTGACGATAAAACTAATGCTGCCGCAAGGAAGCGCCAGCATCAGGCGCTCCCCCACCGCACGGCGTTGCCAGCTCTGTTGCGGCCCCGGTAATACCACCAAACTCAGCATCCACGGGGTCAATAACGCGCCGACCCATTGCTGTTCAAATAACTGAAACCCGCAGGCGCGCAGCGGAATATGGTCACGGTAAAATGGCAAGCCGCGCATTTCAGCGGCAGCCACCTGGCCGAATACCTGTTCCAGCAAAGCCGCTGGGTTGTGTTCATGACCGGCAATGACATCAGACATGACTTTCTTCTCTTGCCTTGAGTGTGACTCCACTAGCCTGTAATGCCGCCAGAATCTGTTCCAGCGCTGGCTCTATGGCCCGCGTGACCGTCGGCGTCAGGCCGATATTCGGTGCCAGTGATTCGGGCACCACCCCTACCAGAGTCAGCTGGCGCGGGAACTCATCAGTCAGTTGCAATGCCATCAGCACATCACATAACCCCAACTGATGCGGCGACACTTTGCGGCTAAACATCGCCGGGATCTCTTTATCGCGCAATACCGCAACACTACCCGGTGGTTGCCCGGTCAGCACCGCATCAGCCACAATCAAATGCTCGCGATTCGCCATGGCTTCCATCAGTTCCAGCCCAGCGGTGCCGCCATCCAGCACCTCAACACCCGGTGGGATGTGAAAGCGCTGCTCCAGCGCTTCAACAATTCGCACACCGACAGCTTCATCGCTGAGTAATAAATTACCTATACCTAATACCAAAATCCCCATCACAGCACCTTGACTTTGGTCACTTCGTTGCCCGTTGTATCAACAATATGTACGGCACAAGACATACACGGGTCGAATGAGTGAATAGTCCGCACCACTTCGAGTGGTTTGGCCGGATCGGCAACCGGTGTCCCCACCAATGCTTGCTCGTAAGGCCCCGGCTCATCGTTATAATTACGCGGCCCGGCGTTCCAGGTGGATGGCACCACCGCCTGATAGTTGGCGATCTTGCCATCCTTGATAACCACCCAGTGCGACAACATGCCGCGCGGCGCTTCTTCAAAGCCCACACCGCGGATTTCGCCCGTTAGCGGGATGTCCGGCTTGATAAAGGTTTCGACATCGCCGGTACCAATGTTGGTGACCAGCGCAGTCCATTGCTGAGCCAAGGTTTCATGCAGCACACAACAGTGCACCGCGCGGCCAATAATGCGCCCCAGAGTCGAGGGTAACTGTTCGGTGGTAATGGCCTTCCCGCTCAGTTTTTGGTAAGCCGCGCCGATATCACTGAAATGTTGTTTAGTCGGTGCGTGTCCGGCAGCCAACCCGCACATTAGCCACGCCAGCGGCCCCACTTCCACCGTTTTGCCGTAGAAAGTGGGTGCTTTTACCCACGAATATTTGCCATCTTCCTGCCAGCCGGTGTAATTGGGGTTGGTTTTCCCCTCCCACGGGGCCAGCGGCTCGTCATCCTGATACCAGGCGTGCTTGCCGCTCTCGGCAATGCCTTTGATCAAGTAAGGATCGTTGTGATTGGCTATCGGGCGGAAAGTGCCGTTTTCCAGATAACCGCCGGGCAGCAAGAAGGTTTCCCCTTTGCGATCAATAGGTAACTCCGGTGCGCTAAGGTAGCAATCAGCCCCTTTACCCAGATTGAGCCACCCCGGATAGTGAGCGGCGATCACCGCCGTATCGACCTTATAAACCTGCTCAATGAAGCTGCCCAGCCGGTCAATAAAGGATTTCACCAACATCAGGCGCTCCAGATTGAGCACACTGGGCATATCCAAATTGATTGGGTTGGCAACCCCACCCACTGCAAGGTTCTGAATATGCGGTGTTTTGCCGCCGAGCACCGCCACAATGCGGTTGGCATCGCGCTGGCACTCCAGTGCTTGCAGGTAATGTGCCACCGCAATCAAATTAACCTCTGGCGGCAATGCCATCGCCGGATGGCCCCAATAGCCGTTGGCAAAAATACCTAACTGCCCGCTGGCGACCAAATCTTTGATTTTTTGCTGCACGCGGGTGAACTCTTCCGCGCTGTTCAACGGCCAACTGGACAGCCCACTCAGCATGGCGGCCGCCTTTTGCGGGGAAGCTTGCAGCGCCGAGGTGACATCCACCCAGTCCAGTGCCGAGAGTTGATAGAAATGCACGATATGGTCGTGAATACTGTGTGCGGCCAGAATCAAGTTACGGATATGCTGGGCATTAACCGGCACTTCCATCCCTAATGCATTTTCCACCGCCCGCACTGAAGCAATGGCGTGAATGGTGGTGCATACGCCGCAAATGCGCTGCACAATCATCCAGGCATCGCGCGGATCATTGCCTTGTAAAATTTCTTCCATGCCACGCCACATGGTGCCGGAGGACCAGGCTTTAATGACTTTGCCGTCCTCAATTTCGCAGTCGATCCGCAGGTGCCCCTCAATACGGGTGACGGGATCAATGGTGATGCGTTGGCTCATGCTTTACCTCTGTCTGATTATTCTTATGTAACTGTCCGTGAGCAGGAAGCACCGGCAACAGTCGAATCAATAAAATGTAGGCACAGATCTCAATGGCGACGAAGCCGATGGAGATCAAGATTTCACTGGTGGTGGGGAAGTAGTTGTAGCCGCCGCCGGGGTTAAAGGCCAAGAGTGAGTAATTGAGCCGCCATAACGCTGCGCCACCAATCATGCACAGCGCACCGATAAACAGTAAGCGGCTGTCTTCTCTGGCCCGTCGAATACGGAAGATCAGTAACGGCAAGGCCATCAGGACAATTTCAGCCCAGAAAGCGATGGCATAGCGGTCAAAATGCCACAGATATTCCGTCTTATGGCGCACTATCACTTCACCGAGGCGAAGCACGATAAACAGCAGTAAAAAGACGTCGATGATGGTGGTTAATCGTGTGAATAATGGCGCTTCATTGGCTCCCCGTCCCCGTAATCCGGCCTGTACCAGCGAGCCTTCGAAAATAACAATCGAGAAGCCCAAAATGGCGGCAGTCAGTAGGGAGAACAGCGGCAACATCTCGTAGCTTTGCCACAACGGATGGATCTTGGCACCGGCGGCGATCATTAATGATCCCATTGAAGACTGGTGCATGGTCGGCAGCAACGCACCGAGCGCGATAACAAAAAACATCACTTTGTTCAGCCGCTTCAGCGAGATTTTCCACCCCAACCGCTCAAACAGTGCTGGAGCAAACTCCACCGCCATTATGCCGATATAAATGGTCATACAGACGGCGGTTTCAAATAGCACTGAATTGACGTTGAAATGGCCGGGGATAAAGAAGTACGGCAAGTTCCAGTAACGGCCCACGTCGATGGTGATAGAAAGCCCGCCGAGCGCATAACCAAACAAACTGGCGAGCAGTGCCGGGCGCACCAGCGGGTGATATTCGCCCCGATTGAACACGTAAACTGCCCAGGCCAATGCCCAGCCGCCGCACGCCAAACCGGTGCCGACCAGTAAGTCGAAAGCAATCCAAATACCCCACGGGAAGCCGCCATTCAAATCACTGACTGACCCTAACCCGAGCACCAAACGTTTGACAATCAACAGCGCGCACAGCACGACAAAAGGCGCTAACAGCATCACCGGCCAACTGACCAGCCGCCCACCCAGTGGGCTGGATTTATGCATCGTCATCTGGACTGTCCTTTTTATCGTGCGGGTCGGTGTCATGGTCTTTGCGCTCATCGCGAGTATTGCGATGCACCAACGCGGTGACCCCAGCCAATACCGCCAGCGGCAGGATCATGCCTTTGTACAAGGTGTGCTGGACATGCTCAGAACGCGCGCCGGTCGCCAAGTCTGCCAACGGCGGCAAATCAAGTTTCTCGGTCGGAATACCAGCCAGCACCAATACCTGAGTGCCGCCGCCCTCTTTTTCGCCATAAACATGCGGGTCATAGTGGGCAACCGGATGCTCGTAGGTGTCATTGGCGCTGAGTGTTTGGCGCGGGAAGCGATAATTCTCGCCCGGTTTGAGAGTCAACCGATGTTGTGCTTCTGACAGCAACTCCTCGCGAGTGCCGAATATCACTGCACCGGTCGGGCAGACCTCGACACAGCCGGGTAAGCCGCCTTTATCAAGCCGCTCGACCCCTTTCTGGTTACACAATTCACATTTATGAATCTTGCCAAACGGGTTGTCGTAATCATATTTCGGCACATTGAACGGGCAACCGACCATGCAGTAGCGGCAACCGGTGCAGACATCCGGGTCGTAGTGAACAATGCCGGTTTTAGCATCTTTGCGCAGCGCACTCACCGGACAGACGGAAACACAATTGGGATCAACGCAGTGCATGCATTGCTTTTTGATATAGGCGTAACCGTCTTCCAATTGATCTTTATGAATGCCCGCGCCGCTAGTCCAGACCTGAATGATATTGTTGGTGTAGGGGCTGAGTTTGTCGTTGTCTGACCAAAGGGCCTCGCCACTGGCATAACTTTTACCGTGATCAAATAATTCACTATGATTGACCTGCTGACATTTGCTCACGCAGGCCTGACAACCAACACATAACGTGGAGTCATACAACATGCCCAGCGCACCGGGGATCGGTGGTCGATTTTGTACCTCAGCTTTGCTGCTGGGGGAAAGCCCCGCCAACAGCACGCCGCCGGAGGCTAGTTTGAAAAAGT
>NZ_JBLWEX010000219.1:0-16967 GCF_048323875.1 Yersinia sp. LJYL362 | reverse complement strand
CCAACATCAAAGCCAGACGCGCAGCAACATCCGCTTGCGCCAGCGTTTCTTGTTCACCATTCCGCAAATCTTTTACAACCACTTGCTGTGCCGCCACTTCGCTTTCGCCAAGTATTAATGCCACACGTGCGCCCCACTTATCAGCGCGGGTAATTTGCTTTTTGAAATTGCCACCGCCGTAGTTAGTCATTAACTTTAAGGTCGGTAAAGCATCACGCACACGTTCTGCCAACTGCATCGCCGCACTTTGCGTTCCCTCACCCGATGAGATGAGATACACATCGACTGTCGCCGGTACTTTGAACTCTGGATTAACGGCTTGTACCAACAGAACCAAACGCTCAAGCCCCATCGCAAAGCCAACTGCCGGTGTTGCACGCCCACCCAGTTGTTCAACCAAACCGTCATAACGCCCACCGGCACAGACTGTACCTTGTGCGCCCAAACTGTTAGTTACCCACTCAAATACCGTCCGATTGTAATAGTCCAAACCACGCACTAAGCGCTCATTAACGGTATATCCGATGCCTGCCAGGTCTAAAAGTTCACACAAACCGGCAAAATGTTGTTTTGACTCTTCATCCAGATAATCAGACAGCTTAGGCGCATCGTTAAGCAATTGTTGAACATCTGGGTTTTTGGAATCCAGCACCCGTAACGGGTTGCTGTACATGCGGCGCTTACAATCTTCGTCCAGCACATCAACATGCTGTTCAAGGAAAGTGACCAGTGCTTCACGGTAATCTGCGCGCGCATCCAATGAGCCGATAGAGTTCAATTCAAGCTGCACATGCTCTGATATCCCTAACGCACGCCACCAACGGGCGGTCAGTAGAATCAATTCCGCATCAATATCAGGCCCTTGCAGACCAAAGACTTCTGCGCCCAACTGATGGAACTGGCGGTAGCGGCCTTTTTGCGGGCGTTCATAGCGGAACATCGGGCCGATATACCACAAACGCTGTTCCTGATTGTACAGCAGACCATGTTCAATGCCTGCGCGCACGCACCCTGCGGTACCTTCCGGGCGCAGAGTCAGACTTTCGCCATTGCGATCGTCAAAGGTATACATCTCTTTCTCAACCACGTCGGTGACTTCACCGATAGCGCGTTTGAATAACGGGGTCTGCTCTACAATCGGCATGCGGATTTCGCTATAACCATAGCCTGCCAGCACTTGCTTTAAGATGCCTTCAATTCGCTGCCAAATTGCCGTATCGGCTGGCAGGTAGTCGTTCATACCACGGATGGCTTGAATGTTCTTTGCCACGTCTGTTCTCTGTAGTTTTATACCCGGTCGATTGATGTTGCAGCGGTGTCGGCAGCAACGCCAATGACATTGGGCATGGTGCAAAAATAAAGCCGATTATAGAGGCTTGCCGCCCATAGATTCAATGGCGACAGTTTGTCACCTCTACAGGCTCAATATAAAGCGGGCCGCGCCCGCTTTTTTGTATTCATCAATGACAAATAGCCTGAGCGACTTATTTATCATCCAGCATATTGATAACTATCCGGTTATTCGCATCAAGTATTGATGCCTTTGCACGAATTTTAGCTTCCAACTGGTCGATCATCTTTTCATTATCAAAACGTTCTTTCTGACGAACACCATCTTCGTAGAAACCACTTTTATTATGAGCGCCGGTCACACCGATAGTCGAGACTAATGCTTCGCCCGGCCCATTGACCACGCAGCCAATGATAGAGACATCCATTGGGGTAATCAGATCTTCTAACCGCTGTTCCAATGCATTGACAGTACCAATAACATCAAACTCTTGGCGGGAACAGGTTGGGCAGGCAATAAAGTTGATCCCGCGAGAACGGATCCGCAGCGATTTAAGGATATCAAAACCGACTTTGACTTCTTCTACCGGATCCGCAGCTAACGAGATACGTAAAGTATCGCCAATACCTTCTGACAACAAAAGGCCCAAACCAATAGCCGATTTTACGGAGCCACTACGCGCGCCACCGGCTTCAGTTATCCCTAAGTGCAAAGGATTATTAATTTGCTTGGCCAACAGACGGTAGGAGTTTACAGCCAGGAAAACATCGGAGGCTTTAACGCTGACTTTAAACTGATCAAAATTGAGACGATCAAGAATATCGACATGACGCATCGCGGATTCAAGCAGGGCTTCCGGCGTAGGTTCGCCATATCTTTCCTGAATATCTTTTTCCAGCGATCCGCCATTAATACCAATACGGATAGGGATATTGTGGTGGCGAGCACAATCAACCACAGAACGAATACGCTCTTCGGAACCTATGTTTCCGGGGTTAATTCGCAGGCAATCAACGCCATACTCCGCAACTTTCAGCGCGATACGGTAATCGAAATGGATATCGGCAACCAACGGAACATTTGACTGCTGTTTGATTAACTTAAACGCCTCAGCCGCATCCATGGTCGGTACTGAAACTCGCACGATATCTACGCCAACACGTTCCAGTGCCTTAATTTGAGCAACAGTCGCATCAACATCAGTGGTTTTGGTATTGGTCATCGATTGCACTGCAATCGGCGCACCATCGCCAATAGGCACTTTACCGACGTAAATCCGGGTCGATTTACGGCGGATAATAGGGGATTCGTTATGCATTACACACTCTCCTTTACAGTCGTGTAGTTTTCGCAACACAGTAGTCTCTCAAAACCATCCTCTTTCACAAGACAATGGCAGTTTGTTAGAACCACAGAGTTGTTTGTCAAAAACACAATATTACTCTACACCGACAGTCAGGCGGGCTACGCGATTAGCCTTAATAAACTTACTCAAATCTACTGGGTTACCCTGATACGTAATCGTTAATGCACCTGGGGCACCAATGGTCAGCTTATAGGGTGCTTTCCCTGATAGATTGAGGGTCGCGCCCCCTTTTTGGATACCACTAAATAATGTTTTTCCAGTTGCATCAACAACCTGTAGCCAACAGTCAGAGGTAAAATTCATGACCAATGAGCCGACAGAGGATGTAGCGCCCGTCACCCCAGCATCTGCTGTAGGCAAGGGGGATTGCACAGGAGAAACATCAGGCAAAGGCGCCTGACTTGGAGAAACAACCACAGACTCCGCTGAAGTTGTTCCTTGAGGTGCTGTTGTGTTGACACGGCTGTTCGCCGTATCCACAGGTGCTGCACTGGTTGTCGCAGGTGCAGTACCATTTTCTGTTGGCGTAGAAGGCTGGCCATTTGCGACCGTAGCTTGAGTCTCCGCAGAGGCCGCAGGATCGCTATTATCATCAGACAGCGGCACAGGTTGCCCGCCATTTTGCGACAGTTGGGCAGAAGACTGATCAGCCATAGTGACTATTTCTGCTTGCTGCGCCTGATGATTTTGCCACCACCATGCCCCCGTCAGACCGAGCACAACCAACACAATAAGCCAGGTGAAACTCATCAACCAGCCATCACGTTTTTTATGCTTTTTGCCCAATGAAAAACTTTGCATCGGGGCAACTTTTGCCGCTCTGATTGGCGCTTGTTTTGCCAACATCGGCAACAGTTCATCTTCTGGAAGGTGAACCAGTTTAGCGTAAGAACGAATGTAACCACGGTGGAATGTCGAGGCGAGATTAGCTTGTGCTTTATCCTCCTCAATATCACGGATTGTGGATACTTTCAGACACAGACGTTCTGCAACCATCTGCTGAGTGAGCCCGAGTGCTTCACGGGCCTGACGCAGGCGCACACCTGTCGTCTCTGGAACAGTTTGATCTTGGGAGGCTTCAGTATTCATTAGCTAGAAAATGCTGGTACTGTTTGGATTGTGGAAAACTTCGCGCAAGCTGCTTGCCATAGCGTTGAACACTATCTTGACGGCCTGCTAGCGCGGCGAAACGAATTTGTAACCATAAACTTTCAGCACTGGCTGGAAGTACATGTTGATAAACATCCAGTAATAGTTGCGCCTGAGCGCGATTCCCTTCTCCAAAATGCCTTTGAGCTTCTGCAAGCAGCGGCTCACCTTTATCCGGATCATACTTCAATGCCCGACTCAGGAGTACCCGAGCCTGTTCATTTTGATTCGCCCGTAAAAAGCAATATCCCGCGTTTTCCAGGCTATCAGCAACCTGACCGTAATCTGGCGACAGCACCGCTGCGCTAAACTGTTGTTGGGCCGGTACATACTGCCCTAAACTACAAAGAAACGCACCGTAATTATTCAGTACAGTGCCATTTCCCGGTGCCAGTTTCATCGCTAGCTGATAACGCTGCTCTGCAGCAGCATTTTCGCCAATGCGTTGCTCATAAAATGCCATACCCAATTGAGCGCGGTAATCCTGCGGGTCCGCTGCTACAGCTTTCTCAAGATTCTGCCGCGCAGCAGTCAAATCACCTTGCGCCAGATATTCTAAACCCAATTGTAAACGTGTCTGTCCAGCTACAGGTTGACTCACTTTTTCCGGTGACGAACCAGAACAGCCAGCCAACACAGTCGCCATCAGGCACACTCTCCACAGTCTTGTCAGCTTCATGCTTGCTCAATTGTCCTTATGTGTGAAGAAACCCGCTATTTCAAACGACAGATGTGTAAGGTGTCACTCTCACATACCCGAATCAGGCACTCATATTATTCCGATTACTGACTTTTGAATAACCTTTTTAACATGATTATCCAACAAATTATAAGTTGAATAACAGATAGTTATACTCAAACAGTCAAGATTAAGAATCAGACTGTTTTAATGGCGATAGGTTCACCCGCCATTTTCTTTTTCAACGTCCGCTTGGTGCGATCGATAACCTCACCGGCCAATTGACCACATGCCGCATCAATATCATCACCACGTGTCTTACGGACGATAGTCGTAAAACCATATTCCATCAATACTTTAGAGAAACGATCCACCCGGCTATTTGAACTACGACCATAAGGTGCCCCTGGGAACGGGTTCCATGGGATCAAGTTAATCTTACATGGTGTGTCTTTTAAACATTCCGCCAACTGATGAGCTTGCTCAGTGCTGTCATTGATGTGATCCAGCATAACGTATTCAACAGTAACTCGCCCACCATTGGCATTCGATTTCGCCAAGTAACGGCGAACCGCGGCCAGGAAGGTTTCAATATTGTATTTACGGTTGATAGGCACGATTTCATCGCGGATATCATCCGTCGGCGCGTGTAATGAGATGGCTAAGGCGACATCAATCATATCGCCCAGTTTATCCAGTGCTGGCACCACACCGGAAGTCGACAATGTCACACGACGTTTGGATAAACCGAAACCAAAGTCGTCCATCATGATATCCATGGCCGGTACTACATTATTCAGGTTCAATAAGGGTTCGCCCATGCCCATCATCACTACGTTAGTGATAGGACGGATACCGGTGGCCTTTACTGCACCGATAATCTTGGCCGCACGCCATACTTGACCGATAATTTCAGAAACCCGCAGGTTACGGTTAAAACCTTGCTGTGCCGTTGAGCAGAATTTACATTCTAATGCACAGCCGACCTGAGAGGACACGCACAGTGTTGCACGATCGCCCTCTGGGATATATACCGTTTCGACCTGCTGATCGCCAACTTTGATGGCCCATTTAATGGTGCCATCAGTAGAGCGTTGTTCTTGTGCCACTTCGGGAGCACGGATTTCAGCGACGCGCTGTAGCTTGGCGCGCAGTACTTTATTAATGTCGGTCATTTGCTCGAAATCATCGTAGCAATAGTGATACATCCACTTCATGACCTGATCGGCACGGAAAGGCTTCTCGCCCATCTCGGCAAAAAATTCGCGCATTTGCTGACGATTTAAATCAAGCAGATTGATTTTGCTGGTTGCTGATGCTGCGGTTGCCACCGCGTTGTCAGACTGAGGGACAGCATCAATTGGCATTGATGCAGTTAATAATTGTTCAGACATGAGTTGTCGTGGCCTCGTTGTTACACTTTACGGCGCTGCGCTTTAAACCGGGTACGGCTTTCGAAACGGCGATGAATAAATAATAGAACGCCCCGGCAGAGATGTCTCCACCGGGGCGCGGCATTGTACGAATTTTAAAGCATGGATTCCATGGTTGGAAAGGCGCTCAGACAACTTTATTGTTTCAGTTGATTAAATAGCGACTATTCCTGCATCGAATCAATTAATTAGCTGCGAGGAAAAATTTCATCTGCGGCGAAGAAATAAGCGATTTCACGCTGAGCTGATTCAACAGCATCAGAGCCGTGTACTGCGTTAGCAGTGAAACTGTCGGCAAAATCTGCACGCAGAGTACCTGCCAGTGCGTTATCTGGGTTAGTCGCGCCCATGATATCGCGGTGGCGTTGAACGGCATTTTCGCCTTCCAATACCTGAACCATGATAGGGCCAGAGGTCATAAACTCGACTAAACCATCGAAGAATGGACGGCCTTTATGTTCCGCATAAAAACCCTCAGCTTGTTCTTTGCTCAGGTGCAGCATTTTTGCAGCAATAATTTTGAAGCCAGCACTTTCAAAACGCGCATAGATGGCACCGATGTCGTTATTGGCAACTGCATTGGGTTTGATGATGGAGAAAGTACGTTCTAAAGCCATGATAACCTCTATTGGATTTCTAATATTGACCGGACTCGGAACCCGTCTCGTAACATGCTTTTCGGCTGGCGGACAGTTCCTTTACGACAAAATTATGCCGCCCCTGTACAGTGGCCGCCGATTATAGGTGTGCTATAAGCGCTTGCATACGGGAATAACAACATTTCATTAAAATATATTTATCTTTATTCCTCATTTTTATGCACAACTCACACTTTGCCGACAAAAATCATGAGAATCACAGTTCATTAATATATTCAAAACCCACCTTTTTTTTCACAATCGCAGACGGCTGGCTGATAACATCCGAGACCAACGCCCGTTTGCCTTTTTTGGCTAAATAGTCGGCCAATGTTCTGAGAGCCGCAGTACCCGCCCCGCGAATAACGCCGTTGGCTGTAGGATGAAGCACATAGCTGGGGCGAGTTAACGAGCCGGCAATCCCCACATCAAAATCATTGATATCTACTGCCATCGCGATGCTGACTATCTCGCCGGATAAACGAACAATCACATAAATATAATCATCACGCGGTGTTCTTAACCAACTTTGCGCCACATCACTGACCATATTGGCAGCAGCAATAACCGAATCAATTCCTTCATACTGCTGGGTATTACCGGTATTTTGTATCTCACTGGCGGTTTCTAACGTTCTCGAGGCCTGGCGGTACTCTTGCCGCCACTGTTCCACTATCGGAATAACACTTCGTCTGGCTGTTTGCGAGTTTTCAGTCGCCCCGCTGATCACCTCAACCTCAAAGTGCGACTCAGGTTGTTCAACCCATTCCCCGTTAACTTTCCTTCTGGGTACCGTATCGGTAAACCGAAAATTTTGTAACGCGAGCTCATAACGCCCCTGGGGTAATAACTGCACTATTTGAGGAGGCTGGATCTCAATTTCTGGGTTATTGTGGCGTAAATAATCGCTATAGCTGAGCTGTGAAAAATCAAATGCCGTTTTTAACGTGGCGACGTTATCAATATTCGCCGCAACAAAGGTGCGAACATTGGCAATTAATCGTGCGTCAGTCACGGTGTCAGATACTGCATAACCGGTATCCCCTGAATTGACAATGCGCGATATGACCCTGCCAAAATTCTCAGTATTCCAGGTACTCAGACTGTCACCAAATAGCAGCGTAAAATCAGTCAAAATATTTAATGTCCAGGTAATGCAAGGAGGAATAGCATCGCGGCGAGAACGCAGATGAGGCAGTATTTCTTCTTTCATCGATACGTTACAGGCCAGTGCCGTTGCAGGTAACGTTATTGATTGACCATTCATATCAGAATTAACATGGGTTAATATCCCCGTCGGCTCAGAAAAAACGCCTACTAATAACTCTTCCAAAAAAACAGCTTCATTAGATCTTATTTTATCCAGTGGTTTAGATGTCCCAAACACTTGCAATACTCTATTGTTATTTTCGCTAAAAAATTTGTTCACATCAGTGATGAAATGGTCTACTTGATTACACCCGCCCTGAATAATATAATTATAAATATTAAGCAGGGGAACTAACCAACATATTGATTTACCGACAAAACTACGCTCTTCCCTATTATGTTCTTTTTCAACAGTCATAACCACTTTATCTATTACCAATGGTTTACTGCTGCTCGCATTATTGATAAAAAACCTAACTTCAGTATTATCAACATCAAACAAATAACTAAAAATAGGGTAAATAGAGAGCGCCCGTCCATTCAAAGATTCAATGATCTGAACTTCAGAAAGCCCTCCATCAAACCTTGATAACATTGATAGCTTATCCCCCTGACCCGTTAATTTAAAAATAGCACTAGCATTGTTATAGTCATTAATAAAAAAAACCTCAAGAGCTTTTACTTTAAATAGACCACCACCGGCTATCTCTATCGAGTAATCATCCTCATCTGTTATATTAAAGCTAATCAATACTTGCTTAGCGCCTATTCTTTTATCATTCCAGTAATTATTAAATGCATGTTGCACCGGGATGATCATACTGTTTTTAATAGCACAGTATTGATCACAAATAAAATACTCAGACTGAGAAACTCTAATGCTAGTAATATTATCCCTCATTTCTATTCTTTCCAGATCTAATGCAGAATAGTTCTCTGTTAGAACAAATCTCTCTCCAGTATATCCATCATTTTTATAGATAATAACCTGAGTGTCGGGTGGTAACAGGACAGAATTAATTCGGTCATTAAGAGGGTTTATAATATGAGTACTCTGCCCGACACGTTCATTATACAAATCAATACGTTCATTACCTGCGATACAAACCGAATCTCCCTGAAAGGCATCAAATTCATAAAAACAAGCCGCATTTCTCACTTTAAAAGAACTGATGGCATTATCTAGATTGGTCCAATGGCGCGAGAGGAACAAATCAATATTCTCCTTGAAGGTAACATTATCTCCGGAAAAGTTGATATCCTTAAATGCGGTAACGACCATACCAGGGGGAATAGTAATAGACGATATTTTATCATTCCATTCAGTTTTAAGATCACTGACCGCCTGACCTTGAGTGGCACAAATAGATGCGCCTTGATAACCTTCATCGGCATAAAAACAAATTTTATTATTATCAGCATAAACATTCGTAGTTAACATCATTAAAAATAAAAAAACAAATAAAATATTATTAATCATGGTATTACTCCAAATATCAACAGTAATGTATCGTATCAATATCTGGATTTAATTTATCGAAAAAATAAAACTCATAAAATTATTTTATTTATCACAAAAACATTAATTAATAATAGAATATAAAAGACGAGGCTGTATTGCTATTAATTATTTGACCTATGAATTCATTCCAGGTGAAACATTAGATTACCCACCTGCCCGCTTTCATCCAATATATTAAGTTGATAGCGGCCCGGTGTTGTTAATGTTTGTATCCATGATTGATTATTGTCAGTCACGGCGACCTGTTCCCCATTGAGGAACCACCATCTTTGCCCACTCCCTCCCTGTGCTTCTAAGCGCAGGTCAAGGCGATTTTGGCCCGGCAATCGCTTCACGACCGCACCATCGCGTATCCCTAAAATCAATAGCGGTGCGGCTTCAATGCTGCCTTGAGGTGGGCACTCACTACTGGCTGCGGGCAGCCGATGAGTGCGGCGCTCGGCCATCGGTAGCCAGGGTTCGAGTGGCAAGGGCCACAATGCTAAGGGCACAGGTGTTGCTTCTGAACAATCGGCTGCTACCCGCAAGCCCTGCCGGTTAAGCCATATAATAAGCTGGCTACCTTGTGCATTCTCTTGACCGGGCGCGGCTAAGGTAGGGGGTAGGGTGCCATCCAAAACCCAGGTTTGCCGCCGCTGTCGGCAATTAGTGTCGCCAGCCGTGAGCGGCTGCCCCCCCGGCCAGCAAATCTCTGCGCGGCTGACAGACGACGGTCTGGGGTCGAGCGGTAATTGACGGCCATTCTGCTGTAAACCCGTCATCAGCAAGTTATTGACTTGATTGAGGATAGGAATAGCAGTGGCATAACCAAACTGCCCAGCGACCGGAGTGCCATCCGGCCGACCGACCCACACACCAATGGTATAGCGTGCATTAATGCCAATCGCCCACGCATCACGGTAGCCATAGCTGGTACCGGTTTTCCATGCCAACGGTACCGTGGTGGGTAAAATATCGTCCGGTAATGGCCGGGCTTCCCCCGCCATGATTCGCCGGGTAATCCACGCCGCCCCCGGTGAAAACAAGCGCCGTTCCTGTATCTGCTGTTGTGGCTCGAACCGCAACGTTGCCGCCATTCCACCCCGTGCAAAAGCACTGTAACCCGCGACTAATTGGTCCAGCCGTGAACCTGTACCGCCGAGGATCACCGCCAAACTGGGCTCACTGTGCAGTGGGAAACGTAAGTTCACACCACCATTACGTAAATTAGCGGTAAAACGCTTAGGGCCATAAGCTTCGAGTAATTGTACCGCCGGTAGATTCAAAGAGCGCACCAAAGCCTCGCTGGCACTGACCGGGCCGTGGAAACCGGTATCAAAGTTACCGGGTCGATAATCGCCAAAGCGGCGCGGCACATCTTGCAACAGTGATTCAGCATGGATCAGGCCATCATCCAGAGCCATCGCATACAGAAATGGCTTCAGTGTTGACCCCGGCGAGCGCCAGGCACTGACCATATCCACATGACCGAAGCGGCGATCATCCTGAAAATCAACCGAGCCGAGGTAAGCACGCACCTTCATGTTAGTGTGGTCCACCACCAGCAATCCCAATGAGGTTTTCTCAGGGAGTTGGTGACGCCAACCTGCTGCCATGTCTTCTAATTGCCGCTGTAAACCCGCATCCACAGTGGTGTTAATGACTTCGCGCTGATTGCCGCGGGTTAAACGGCGTGCCAATAACGGCGCTAATTGTGGAACCTGACGCGGTGCCAGCCAGATATCTTCTTGTTTGATATCAGCCACCTGTTCAGCCGACCACACCTGATAATCCGCCAGCCGACTTAATACTTTATCGCGCGCAGCTTTTGCCCGCAGTGGGTAGCGATCTGGGCGCAAGCGGCTCGGTGCTTGAGGTAACGCGGCCAATAAGGCGGCTTCTGCTGGCGTTAATTGTGAGGGCGGCTTACCCAGATATGTCCAGCTCGCTGCGCCAATGCCTTGCAACGTGCCGCCGAAAGGGGCGCGATTAAGATAGATTTCGAGAATTTTGTCTTTAGAAAAGTGCCATTCCAGCTGAGCCGTTCGCCACACTTGGCGCAATTTACCGGCCAACGTGCGGGGATGAGGCTCAATCAGGCGGGCAACTTGCATCGAAAGTGTGCTGCCACCGGATAGAATTTTACCTGCGCGCAAATCCTGCCAGGCGGCGCGGGCCAGTGCCAATGGATTCACTCCGGGATGAGAATAAAACCAGCGGTCTTCAAAGGTCAGTAGCGCTTGCAGGTAATAAGGGGAAACCTCTTGCAGCGTCACCGGATAACGCCAAACCCCGTCAGCATCGGCAAAGCGCCATAACGGCGTGCCATCCTCGGCGACCACCACCCGCGCAACCTGCACGTCAATCAGTGGAAGCGGCCAGCGTTTATCCGCCAGCCACAAAATAGCCGGAAACAGCACCACAATAAGCGCCAGCGCCCAAATTTTACGGCGATGACGGGAAAAGTATGTTTTTAGCATCAAGGATAGATAGCTCCCCTTTTACCTGTAACCGCAAAAGGGGAATCAGTGTTTACTTAACTATTTCAAGCTGCGGCACCGTGCTGCCCAGCGCCCGCCAATCCGGAACATACATCGATTCCACCTGTGGCGCAGGCACCTGATAGACACCCGGCGTCACAGCGCGCGCCAGATATAACAATGTCGTGTGGCGGTATGCATCAACATTGACAGCGGCAACATAGCGGTCATCACGGAACTCCTGATGCTTGATATCCGACTGCTGCATATCCTGCATCAACTCGGTCACACTGCTGGCACTCTCCCCCAGACTGGCGCTGCTGTCACCCAAGTTCTGGTTTTCCAGTTCCAAACCGGCTGGCAGCAAATCGACCACCAGCGCATCGGGTACCCGTTTATCAGCCCAGACATCTAAATGCACCAGAACTAACTCGCCACTCTTCAATTGGGATAAGCGTAGCGGCTGACCGTCAAGCCCAATATAACTGCGAGTGATATGTAAATTGTTGCTGTACGGCGCTGGTGTTTGCTGTGGATATCCCACCACATTCATGCGGCTATATAATGCAACATCGCCGCGGTTTTGTAATTGCAGACCGCCCGCCAATTGTTGTGCTGACCAGTTTTGATTCAATGCTGCACTTTGCGTCAGTGTCTCGGCCTGCTCAATTGGCTCAACTTGCGGTGCTATCGCCACTTGCCACGGCGTTTCTGCCCCACTCATCAATGTACGGCCCGCGAGGAATACCGCATTGCTCTCTTGCGTTGACAAGTAGTTGCGGCTGGTCAACGCATCAGACAGTGCCAATAGGCGCGTATCACGATCTTGCGCCAGCAGGTTATTATCAGTCAGTAGCGCCAAAATCAGAGCGTCATCACGCAGTGAACTGCCGTAATCCTCCAGCCAATAGTCTTTATCACTGCGGGGGGTATTCAGCCCTTGCGTAATCGCTTCTTTGGCGCGCGGCATATCCCCCATCAATTTCAGTGCCACACCCAGCTGCACCAACGGCAAGCCAGAGCGCGCATCATCGCGACGGGTATACAATTGGCGCAAAGCACCCAATGAAGCTTGCTGCTGTTGTGCCAATACTAAGCCCGCGTAAGCTTGCACCGCAAAGCGCGTGTGTTGGGTCTGTTCGCTGTAACGAATTTCAATTTGACTCGGATCTTGCAAATAGCGCTGCAAACGACTATTCGCCGCCGTAAGCGCAGCCACCGGCACACTGTACCCCTGCTGGCTGGCGCGATAGAGGAAGTCAGTGGCATACGCTGTCAGCCAGAACTCTTCCGGGCTATCATTGCTCCACAAACCGAAACCGCCGTTATAGCGCTGCATGCTGAGCAAATGCTCGATACCGACATCAATGCTTTTACGCCGTTTTTCATCACTATCGGTCTTGATACCGAGCGCTGTCAGCTGGGCATAATTGCTGTACAACGACGGATACAACCCGCTCACCGTCTGCTCCAGACAGCCATAAGGATAGGCATATAATTCAGTAATATAGCGCGCTAAATTCAGCGGTGGCCGGCTGGTTACTAGCAGTTGCCCTTGTAGCGTTTCAGGCGCTAGCCCTTTGGTGGCCTCCGCTGGCAGACTCCAGCTTTCACCGCTATGCAACACATTGGCAAAATGGCGTGTCTGGGCAGGATAAGCTGGTCGTACACCTATTTTCCAATGATGCTGATAATCGGGCAGTTTCTCGTTCGGTAAAACCATACCGGTAATAGTCAGGCCGATATCACCCTGGCCAAAACCATTCAACGCCCGCACCGGGATCAGCACTGTTTTGCGCTCACCATTTGCCAGCGAAATAGTTTGGCTTGGCGCGCCATTGAGTGCCAGTAAATCGCTGGCAGCCCAGTTAAGTGACAGCGTCTGCGGCTGACCGGAAAGATTACTTAAATCCAAGGCCAGTTGGGTGCTGTCTCCTCCCGCCAGAAAACGCGGGGTGGCGAGTTGGGCAATCAACGGAGCCGCGACCACCACTTTAGACTCAGCTTTACCGAAATCTTCATCACTCCAGGCTTGCGCCATCAGGCGTAACTCGCCGTTAAAATCAGGAATAGCCAGCTCAATAGTGCCTTCACCCTGCGCGTTTAATGTCACCGGCTGGGCCTGTTGCGCCACAATAGTGACTTCAGTTATCGGTTTTTTACCGCCACGAGATAGCGCGTCTTCCTCATCTCCATCACCACCAAATCGCAGGCTCGCCAAACGCCCCTGCCCTTCAATTAATTGCCCGTAAACATCATATTGGTCGGCGCTGTAGCGCTTGCGGCCAAAGAAGGCGTCATAGGGATCGGGCGTGGCGTAATCAGTAATATTCAGAATCCCGCTATCGACCGCCGATAGCAACACCTGCACTTTCTCAGGTAATGGTGCACCGGTGCGGCTGGCTTTTACTTTTACCGTTAAGGTCTGATTAGGGCGAATGCGCTCAGGTGATTCCAGCTCTAGCGCCAATTTGCGGGTTTCATCCACCAGCGGCAGATGCAGCAAACCAATAGCGCGTTTTGGGGTCGCCTGCTGTGACTTATCACCAGGGCGAATCACTGTCGCACTGAGATATAAATCATGGCGATTCCACTCTTTGTTAATCGGCACTTCAACCTCAGCGCCTCCAGCGGGAATAGTCACTTCCTGCCACCACAATGGGCCATCACTGGATTCCACCAACAGATAGCCATTACCGGCAGCCGGTGCTTCAATGTGCAGTTTTACTTTTTCGCCTGGTCGGTAAGCCGGTTTATCCAGTGTCAGTTTGACCTGATCTGGCCGCACAGCACCACTGCCGGCGGTATTATCCTGCCAACTGTAACCGGCCCAGAAACGAGAGCTGCTGACTAATTCATTATCTGGATTACTCACCTCAATACGATATGCGCCCCACTCCACCGGGAAGCTGACTTTAGCGCTACCGTCTGCGGGAACATTCACTGATTGCTCTGCCAGTGTCAGATCTTTTTTATCATACAGTGACTGCCAGCCATCACTTTCTGACCACTGCCAGTAGTAATCGCGGCGCTCACGCACCAACTTCGCTTTCAACCCCTTCGCCGCCAGTTTTTCACCGTCAGCATTGGCGTAAACAATCTCAAAATCAGCCGTGGTGTCCTGATCGACCATCGCCTGTGATTTATAACTGTCGCTGCGATAATCATAAACTTGCTGCTTGTTGAATAATGGACGAATCCCGACCAGCGCATCGGCTGGCCACAAAGCTTGCTCAGCGCGCCGCGTGACTGGCCGCCCACCGGATTCCAGCAAACTGGCCTGTAAAATCAGCTTCAATGGTGATTGCGCATTCTGCCAACTGTTATCAACTTCAACGTCAGTTTGGCCGTCGCTGTTAAGTGTGGTATCAAACTCATCCAAGGTACGCAAAAGGTTTTCTTCGATAATCGAACCGAATTCAAAACCAGGCAATGAGGCAACCGCTTCGCGCAGTGGGCGCAGGAATAATTGGCCTTGCAATCGGTTACCGGATGCCGGAGCGCCGTAGAGATAGCGGCCAGTGATGGCAAAACTGGCTTCGCTGTCAGTGGCGATCGGTTCTTTACGGGTGGCAATCTCAAGCGCCATCCGTTCTGGCAGGAAGTCTTCTACTTTGAATTTGTACAGGCGCGGCTGGTTGTCGCCCAAATTCATGCGCAATGACCATTCGCCGGTCGGGCCATTTTCTGCAATCGCGTACTGGTATTGATACAAACCATCCTGCGGTTGCCAGACAAAACTGCGCACCACTTGATTATCCGGCTTGAGAATATCCACTTTAACCGGTTGGGTGCTCAGTGGTTTACCATCGGCATCGCGCAGCAACCCATTGACAATTAACGTCTCTCCGGGGCGATACAAGTCGCGTGGGCCAAAGACGAAAAACTGTTTCTGGAAACCTTCTGGCCCAGCAATATCAAACTCAGCCAGATCCAGCGCCGGAGCATTGAGGTCAATCAAGCTGGTCTGCCCGTTTTGCGCAGCCAGTAGCAATTTAGCTTTGGCATTCTTTTCGAGTTGCGCATGGCCCTGAGCGTCAGTTTCAGACTGTACCAGTACCTGGCCTTTTTCATCCAGTAACTGTAGCGATACACCTTTCAGTGCCGCACCACCCGCCAATGCTTGGGTAAAGACATCCATTCGATCATGGTAGCTGTGCAATGAAACGCCAATATCACTCAGGGTAAATAAGGTGGCGGCATTGGTGTAACTGTATTGCCCGGCTTGTTGCATCACTGCCAGATAGACACCCGATTCTTGCAACGGCTTGATATCGGCTAGTGGGAGCAATAACTTTTCGCGGGTATTGGCGGCAGGATTAAGGTCAAAACGGCCGGTATAGACCAGATCAGCCATTTTCAGCAGTTCATCTGATTCCCAGTTCGACAGC
This sequence comes from Yersinia sp. LJYL362, assembly GCF_048323875.1. NCBI lineage: Bacteria > Pseudomonadati > Pseudomonadota > Gammaproteobacteria > Enterobacterales > Yersiniaceae > Yersinia > Yersinia sp. LJYL362. Next base: position 890 of record NZ_JBLWEX010000219.1, on the reverse strand, counting down.
GCGCTGCGGTATTGCCAGGTGGCGAGGAAATTAGCCAGGCTGCTTTGCTTGATGCGGAAAAAATTAACATCAACGCTATCAACATTGAGCGCCATCACTGGCAAGCCTTGGGCCAATTTACCCGGTAACAAAGAACCTTTGCTGGCAAAACCGACACTTGGCTTGATATCGCGAGTGGTTATTTGCTGCTGCTGTTGTTTACCCAGCTCAGCACCGCCAATGCCTTTCAAGGTGCTATCGACGGTCAGCAGTAATTTACGCTCAGGTTTAAGATGGCGTAGCCGCAGCTCCATCAGGTTGTCAGATAGCTCCCAGGCTCCGTCTATTTTTCCACTAACAGTATCAACCAAATGAACCCGTGAGGAGAAGTCTTGCTTGGGATCCAATGGCTGCGAGAAAGTCAGCACCATGGCACTGGCCCCCTCGAGTTGTAGCTCAGAGGCATCCAGTAAAGTGAGCGGCTGATCGGCATGCTGTTTTGCAAATTCCGCCAACTTATTGGCATCGTTTACTTTGCTCACCGGCGCTTTCACTGCCGGTTCACTAACCTGTGTAGCCACTGGGGCTGATGGTGCTGCTACATCCTTATTTTTGCTCCCATCATCGCAGCCCGCCAATAACAATAAGGTACTGACCAACAGGGCGGTCTGGCACCCTTTCATTTTCGACATTAACCGCTGCAATCCGTTGTGGTTCATATCTTGCCCCGTGACTAATAATTAATGACTAATAATTAATGATTAACTGAAGGAATAACATTGCGCAGCCAGCTGCCCCATCTGCGCTGGTAAAATGCCTGGGTATGCGTCATCAGATAGTGACTGACTCCCCGCTCGTTCTCATTCACCACACAAAAATCGACCGGGCCATCATCAGGCGCATGGTCACTG
>NZ_JBLWEX010000218.1:0-16922 GCF_048323875.1 Yersinia sp. LJYL362 | reverse complement strand
TCTGTTTATCAATTTGATTATCGACAGATTCAAAAACACCGCTTTCGGGATATTGCTTACCATTTGCCAACTGAATACGCGGAGTGAAATGCTCAAATGCCAATGCGCTGTTGTCGCTGGCAGAGGCAGCCCCTGTCGTGGATAACTGATAGGTGGCAGTGATGTAATCTCTTTCATTGACCGCTATAGCCACCCGAATAGGGTCAAGTTGCACAATACTCACTAAAGTGCCACTGGCTGGGTTAACCAAACTGCCAACATTGAAGCGACTATGACCAATTTGGCCGGTGATCGGGGCATAAATACGGGTAAAACTGAGTTGCAGTTGTTGAATCTGCAAGTTTGCCTGCGCCTGAGCCACCGCCGCTCGGCTGATATCTCGCTGCGCTTGTGCTTCATCGACTTCAGCCTGACTGACCGAGCGGTTATTGCCTAAACGCTGTAAACGGGTGAGATTCACCTGTGCATGGTTGGCGCTGGCGGTTGCACTGTCTAACTGGGCCTGGGCCTGAGTCACAGACGCCTGATGCAAAGCAGGATCAATTTCATATAGGAGATCCCCCTGCTTAACCATCTGGCCTTCAGTAAACAATCTGGCGGCAATAAACCCTTCGGTTCGGGTTGTTACATCCACCGCCTGAATAGCTTCCACCCGTCCGAGAAACTGCAATGCACTATCTGGGGTTGCTGAGGTCACGACTGCGACGGTCACCGCGGGTAAAGGTGTTGCAGCCATGACGCTCTGAGAACTAATACCCAGTATTAATACAGCGGCATATACGGGCAGATAATCGCGCCGAGCACATAAGACTCGCTGCACGTTTAGCATTATCGTGTCGCGAACCCAATTTAGTGTAGACATGGTCATTCATTCCTTGCTCTCGGCGGGTAATTAGTTCGGATAGGATGTAAAAAGCTTAGTTTGATTAATAATAATCTGAAGTCACTTTAACGTCTTGCGACAAAAATTCATATTGCTGGCCACTGTCTGAGTCATAATCCTCTCAGCACACCTTGAATAGATTCATCGCGCAGTAAATAGGGGAGGTAAACCGCCAGTTTGGCTTTACTCTCATTCTTTTTCGATAGAAAAAAAGCAAGAAAACATCATATTATTCTAAGCTCAAATAATAAGTCAGCTGAATTATGCTAGTTTGTATTGCCTCAGAGCCTTCAGTTCCTGTGGATTAAACCGATATTTAATAAGTATGCCCCAGAGATTTCCAGCTACCGAAAGATGCAGTAAGCGAGAAGTTAATCAGTCTGGAGCCAATTTGGACGATGACGGGTATAAAGGAATTGACTATGACAAACTCCACCCCGCCAGAACCGCGGGCAAGAGGGGAAAATGTTTTCTTTGCCAAGCGGACTTTGCAAACCATGGCATTGTTAGTTGCGGCAACGATTATTATTGCCGCAGCGGGCATTATCTACATCGCGTCACAATTAAATGAACAAGCGGTATCCCAAAGCCAGTTTCTGGTGGAAAAAGCATGGGAAATGCGCCAAAAATCCATAAAAGCCAGAATAAAAGATAACGCTTTTTGGGGTGATGCTTATAAACATTTGCATGTCACAGTTGACCCTAACTGGGCCTTTGTCAGCCAAAATATGGGGCCATCACTTTACGAAAACTTTGGCTATGAGGGTGTTTTTGTTATTGATGGACAAGGGAACACTCGTTATTCCGTCATTAACGGGCAATTGGCGAATACCCGTCTACAAGACTGGCTCCACGAAGATATTACGCCGTTTATAGATTCGGTGCGCAGGCAGGCTGAAAAAGAGTATGCGGCCACGGAAATCATCAATGTTAATGGGCTACCGGCCGTCATTGCTGCGGCCGCAATCACCCCCGGCAATGACCCTAGAGTTCAAGCCGTTGCTGGCCCACCGTCAGTTCTGGTCTTCGCCAACTTATTGACCCAAAGTGAGTTGAATATTCTGGGGGAGAGTTACGGTCTTCATCAACTCCGCATTCCCCAGGATGAAAAAGATGCCGCGTCCAATCCCTCACTACAATTATCGTCAAATGACAACAGTAGTGTGACACTGCTTTGGAATCAAAACATGCCGGGCGCTCAACTACTCAATATCTTGCTGCCACTGCTGGGGTTGGTTGCCCTGGTACTTGGGCTGAGCGGTTGGTGGGTTCTGCGCCGCGCCATGGCAGAGGCGCGCGCTGCCGATGAAAATAAAGCAGCGTTAATCGCCAGCGAAGAGCGCTTTCGTCACGTGGCGGAAGCGGCCACTGATTGGCTCTGGGAAACAGATGCCGATCTGCGCATCACTTATCTATCTCAGCGATTTTTAACTATTACCGGGCTAAGTGTTGAGCAATGGCTGGGCCGTAATCTCGATTCACTGTTAAATTGTGACGTGATCCCGCTGCGCTCCTGGCTGCAATACACACATTTGACTGAGTCGCGCAATGAGCTGCAATGCACCTATTTCTCCGCCAAAGGCGACAAACGTATTTGTCGGATTTATGCCAAACCTATCATCAAAAATGACCAGAATATTGGTTTTCGGGGCACCGCCTCGGACATCACCCGAGAGATAGAAGCGCAGGAGCGAATCCAACATCTTTCTCTGCATGATGCGCTGACTGGTTTGCCCAACCGCCTGCGAATGAAAGAGTTTTTGGAAAACAAACTGCGCAATCTGGCCGCTGCGCCGCATCCATTGGTGATCCTCAATGTTGATCTGGATAAATTCAAACCGGTTAACGATACCTTTGGTCATGTGGCGGGCGATCAGGTGTTACATCAGGTGTCTGAACGCCTGAGAAGTTGTTTGCGCGATCAGGATTTAGTGGCTCGCCAGGGAGGGGATGAGTTCATTCTGATTATTAGCGGGCTATCTTCAACCAAAGAAATAGAACAGCTCTGCGCCCGTGTTATCGCGCGTATAGAAAGCCCGTATATCATTAATGAGAAAGATATTTTTATCAGTGCCAGCATCGGTATTGCCCTGGCACCGCAGGACTCAATGCAAGCCGAGGAGCTGTTACGCTTTGCTGATATTGCCATGTATGAAGCTAAAAACAGTGGTAGTAACCGCTGGAGTTTCTATTCCAGTGAAATGAATGACCGCCTGATGCAGCGCAGCGAGCTGGAGCGTTTCTTGCGCCAGGCGATTAAACATAATGAATTTAGCCTTTACTATCAGCCGCGCTATCGCATTAAAGGGACGCAACTGACCGGTGCCGAAGCACTGGTGCGCTGGAATCACCCAGTATTAGGGCTGCTGATGCCAGATCAATTTATTGCTCTGGCAGAAGAAACCGGCCTTATCACTGCTATCAGTGATTGGACAATGCTGCAAGCCTGTCAGGATGCGGCAACATGGCCGGCATCACTGATTATTTCAGTCAATATTTCTGCTATTGAATTCAGAAGCCAACGGTTGATCGAACGTGTGCGGCAAGTCCTGTTGTTGAGTGGCTTACCCAGTCATCGGCTGGAACTGGAAATCACTGAGCGGATAATGATTGAAGATGCAGATGGGGCATTTAAAACCATGACAGCCTTAAAAGCTTTGGGGGTGCGTTTATCAATGGATGATTTTGGCACCGGATATTCGTCACTGAATTATCTGCGCCGTTTCCCCTTCGATGGCCTGAAAATTGATAAGAGCTTTATTGATGAACTAACACAATCCCATGAAGGTCGGTCGATTGTAGAGGGCATTATTAACCTCGGCCATGCCCTGTCCATGACCGTGACCGCTGAGGGGGTTGAAACCGTAGAACAACTCGAGCATCTGCAAACGTTAATGTGTGATGAGGCTCAGGGCTATCTGTTAGGAAAACCAATGAAATTAAGTGAGCTATTAAATATTACTCATCAAGCAGGGCACAGTGAGTAACCTTTCATCAGGTACCGCCCAGTCTCCAGATTAATTGTTCACAGAGGCTGAGCGGTAATAGGTATTTTACGAGGTGGGTTGGCTTTTGGCCTTGAAATTAATAATGTCGTAGACCAATCCATCTATTGTGCTTTTTACTTCATCAGCGGTAATAGGTTCACCACTGTTACTCACTTCCTTACCATAAGCTTTACGTACCACGACAATGACCGGTTTTCCGGTATTGGAGTCGATAACCTGTACTTCGAGGTAAAGTGCGGCTTGTTGTGCCCTATTACCACTGGCTGCCATGGTTCCGGCAATAACAGCGGCGATAGGTATCATCTCATAGACTTCAAGATTTTTATCTTCGGCGGAAACCGCAGTAATGGCGGCCCGAACAATCAATGTATTACGTCTTTTCGGAGAATTGACTAACGGTAATTGGTGGCTAACCGCTTCTTTAAGTCTTTTATTCGCGTAAGCCAGTATTTCATCTAATGTTTTTTGATTTACTCGATGAGTAGGTGTAGAACTTGGGTAATAGACCAATGGCGTATAATAAACACCGGTGTATTTCTTAGCATTAAAATCGGGGGAGACCCAGCGTAATACTTTTTGACCACTCGCGGATTCAGCTTCTTGCAACTTACTATAATCACTAATAAAACCAGAGTATTGTGCGCTGGTTGTTACGTTTGAAGTGCATCCTGCCACAAATATCCCGATGGTAAATAACGCCACAATTTTATAACTATTCAGAATGGCCATTGTATTTTCCTATATGTTTATTAGGGAACTAAAAAACAGGGATGTAGAAAAAGACCAAGAAGACAAAAGAATGACAGTGCTCTCCATACAAATTTTAAACCATGCCAAAACATTTGCTGGATATTATTTAAATAATAAAAAGCCTCCCAAGAGGCTCATAATTAATTTGAATTTGGAAATAAAATCAGGCGAGACTTAATACGTCAGGGTTTCCAATTGATAAAGACCATCAAGGAAGGCTGGCACAAAACTCCCCGGCCCTGCGACGCGTTGAGATACTTGCCCCCCGACCTGCGACATAATTCGGCAAGCGGTCGCAACATGGTGCAAACGATCCCCTTCTAGCGCACAAAACGCCGCCACCACCGCAGATAATGCACAACCGGTCCCGACCACGCGGGTCATTAGCTTATCGCCACCGGTCACCGCAACATCGCGCTGACCATCAGTGATGTAATCAACCTCCCCCGTCACCGCAACCACTGTCTGGGCGCGCTGTGCCAATTGGCGAGCGGCCGGTAATGCCGCCAGTGACGTATCGACACTATCAACACCGCGCCCCATGGTTGCCATACCACTCAATGCCATGATCTCTGAGGCATTTCCACGTATAGCCGCAGGTTTTAGGGTGAGTAAATGGCGGGCAAAATCAGTGCGATATACCAGACCACCCACAGCAACCGGATCGAGTACCCATGGTGTGCCCGCTTGATTAGCTGCCGTTATCGCGCTCAGCATCGACTCTGCTCGCGCCCGATGCAACGTACCAATATTGATAAGCAAACTGTTCGCCATGGTACTGAATTGCGCCGCCTCTTGTGGCTCTACCACCATCGCAGGGAAAGCCCCCAGTGCGAGTAACACATTGGCTGTAAATGACTGTACCACTTCGTTGGTCAGACAATGCACCAATGGCGGCGTGGTACGAAATTGCTGTAAGCAAGCGCTGGCCAGTGCATCTGGGAATAAATCCATCAAATAATCCTCCAATAGCCACTTTTGGTCGCACCCACTCTAACCAGGCAACCCTTCTGTTGTAGTTGTTTGATATTACGCTCAATTGTACGGCTACTGACTTTCAATTCATTGGCCATTTCAACAATCGTAATAGTCGGATTTACGGTAATAGCCGCTAAGATACGCTCAGCTATCGGGTTTAAAGCCAATGCGCTTTCTACCGACATTTCTACCGACAATTTTGACTATTATTAACACGATTGACCGCTATTAAACACGATCTGCTGCAATCATCACTTCGAATTATTCTGTTCTGAAAAACACTGGTTTTAATGACTCGCCGCTTACCCGCACTATCAGCAGCTCTGGCACGGTACAATCGCCCTGATCAGCTACGCGCAGCCGCTATTAATGCCTGCCCCAGCGCCAGACCACCATCACCGGCTGGCAGGCGCTGGGGCATCAATAGCTGGAAATCATGCAATTGTTCGCTGAGTAATTCACGTAGCAATCGGTTATGCAGCACGCCGCCAGAAAATGCAATAGTTTCAATGCTAAAGCGCTGTGCTGCCTGTCGGGCCAAAGCCGCAAAGCCCTGCGCGAGAGCAAAGTGGAAAGCATAAGCTCTTTCAGCCGGTGCAGCATCGAAAGCCAGCCATTGTCGCCAAAAGGTCGCTAAGTCCAATTGATTATCGCGTAGTGGCATAGTAACGGGTGGAACTGTTCTGGAACTTTGCCATGCCAGTGCCTCCAGCAGGCAAGCCGCCTCACCCTCCCAGCTGATGGCCTGCGGTATAATATTTAGCGCCGCCGCTACCGCATCAAATAACCGCCCCGCCGATGAAGCTAATGGCGCATTAATGCCGCGCGCAATCGCCCGCGCCAGTACCTCACCCTGCGGTTGGGGGATCGCTGCCGCCTCGGGCACGTTTTGCCAATTCGGTACAAAGCGCTGAAACTGTGCCAGTAAATTGCGCCACGGCTGGCGCGAGGCCAAATCCCCACCGGGTAAAGCCACCGCAGGCAAACCGCCAACATATTCACAATTCACATAATCCACTCGTAGGCATTCGCCGCCCCATAGCTTCCCTCCCGCGCCATATCCCAGCCCGTCCAACGCCAGGCCTATTACCTCTCCAGCTTGACGCGGCCAACCATGTTCTGCCAGGCAAGCCGCCAAATGAGCATGATGATGCAGCACTTCCACGCAGGGAATGTGGTGTTGCGCCGCCCATTCTCGGCCAAATTGGTGACTGACATAAGCGGGGTGCGCATCCACCACCACCGCCTGCGGGGTAAAATGATAAATATCGCAAAACAGCGCGAGTAACTGCTGCTGTTGCTGCGCAATATCGCGATCTTCCAGATCACCCAAATGCTGGCTTAGCACTGCATTGCTGTCTCGCAGTAAGCAAAAGGTATTTTTCATATCGGCCCCCAGCGCCAAAATAGCGGGTTGCTGGCTAAACCCTGGCGGCAACTCGAAAGCGTCTGGTACATAACCTCGGGCGCGGCGCAGCATTTCAGCCCCGCGCGGCGTCAGGCGCACCAATGAGTCGTCTGCGCGTTGCACGATTTCCCTGTCGTGCAGCAGCCAGTAATCAGCAATTTCACTCAAGGTACTCAGGGCCTGTTGATTACTCAGAGCGGGCGGCTTACCTCTACCATTACCGGAGGTCATCACCAACGGGCGCGCCACCTGTTGCAGCAGCAAATGTTGCAGTGGGTTAGCCGGCAGCATCACGCCAATTTCGGGTAACTCGGGCGCAACCGCCGCACAAAGTGGGCTTTCCGGCTGCTTTGCCACCAGAACTATCGGGGCGGCCGGGCTGCGTAGCAAACCGAGCAATGCAGTATGATCAGCACTTGATACACAGCTTTGCAGCCAATCGGTATCCGGTAACATGACTGCCAGCGGCTTAGACGGCCGATGTTTACGCTCGCGCAAGCGGGCCACGGCGACAGCATTGGTGGCATCCACCGCCAGATGAAAACCACCCAGCCCTTTGATGGCCACAATTTCGCCCGCCAACAGCGCAGCAGCGGCTTGCTCTAATGCGGAGAAGCCCTGCGCTAAAGCCTGCCCATCAGCTCCCGTTAGCCACAGTTGAGGGCCACAATCTGCGCAAGCATTGGGCTGGGCATGAAAACGACGGTCTGCGGGGTGGTCATATTCGGCCTGACAAGCCGCACACAGCGGGAACTTACTCATGGCGGTAAAAGGGCGGTCATACGGCATGCGCTGGATAATAGTAAAACGTGGGCCGCAATGGGTGCAGTTGATAAAAGGATAATGGTAGCGACGGTTAGCAGGGTTATTCATTTCACTCAGGCAAGCATCACAGGTCGCGGCATCCGGCACAATTTGGGTGTCCATCTGACCGGCCCCGCTGTGCTGAATCACGAAATCCAGCGGCGGCTGCGCCCAGTGGTATGGCGTGCTATCAATGCTATCAATGTGCGCCAATGGTGGACAATCTTGTGGCAATGCTTGTAAAAAATCCGCCACCGCCGGGGCTTGCCATAGGTGAACCGTCACCCCCGCGCTGTCGTTACTGACATCCCCTTGCAGGCCAAAACGGTGAGCAAGTTGCCAGATATAGGGGCGAAAACCCACCCCTTGCACCTTACCTTTTATCCGCAGACTGAGACCGTTTTTATCCACAAAAACTCCAAGCTAACAGATTCGAGGTAGCGGCTCATCCAACGGCAAATCCAGTTTACGTGAAACGCCAAATGCGCCACATAACCGCACCTGTTTATTCTCGGTCACCTGCCCGATAACGGCGGCATCACGGCCGAGTGGGTGGCGCTGTAATTCAGCTAAAACAGCATCTTGCGCCTCAGGTGAGACCACCAGCACCAGCTTGCCCTCATTGGCAAAGTTGAGTGCATCCAGCCCGAGTAATTCACAAATGCCGCGTACCGCCGGTTTTAATGGTAAATCCGCTTCGTTGATTTCCATGCCACAGCCGCTGGCGGCGGCGAATTCGTGCAGAATTGCCGTAACCCCACCACGAGTGGCATCACGCAGCGCCCGCACACCGGTAATATGGCGTAGTGGCGCAATCAAAGGTGCCAGTAGCGCGCAATCACTGGTCAGTTCCGCCTCCAGCCCCAAACCTTCGCGTAGATTTAGGATAGTTGCGCCATGATCACCTAAGGTGCCGCTGACAACGATCCGATCGCCCGCACGGATCATCGCCGTTCCCCACTGGATATCTGCTGGGATCACGCCGATGCCGGTGGTATTGATAAAGATCTTATCAGCCGCACCGCGCTGAACCACTTTGGTGTCGCCGGTGACTATCTGAATGCCCGCTTGCTGTGCGGTGGCCGCCATTGAATGCACAATGCGCTCCAGAGAAGCCATCGGTAGCCCTTCTTCCAAAATAAAACCACAGGAAAGATAGCGTGGAGTCGCGCCACTCACCGCCACATCATTGGCCGTGCCGCATACCGCCAGTTTGCCGATATCGCCGCCGGGAAAGAAAATAGGATCAATCACATAGCTGTCGGTCGATACCGCCAGTCGATCCCCCTGTGCAACCAGATCCGCCAACGCAATACGCGCCTGATCTTCCCGCTCATTCAGAGCCGGGTTAGAGAACGCCGCCAAAAACAGAGATTCTATCAAGCTCTGCATTGCCCGCCCGCCACTGCCATGTGCCAGGGTAATCTCTTGTTTATTCATTTAGTTGTGGCCTTATTTGTAGCGATGGTAGGCGGCGCAAGCCCCTTCGGAGGAAACCATCAGCGCCCCAAATGCATTATCTGGCGTGCATTCGCCACCAAACAGCGGGCATTGATCCGGTTTGCAACGCCCGGTCAATACATCACCGCAACGGGATCGCGGATCATCGGCCACTCGTTGCTGCTGCGGGGTGAAGCGACGCTCAGCATCAAACGCCTGATAAGTCGGGCTAAGCTGTACACCGGAATCGGCGATTTCGCCCAATCCACGCCACTCGCTGCGCTCTTTGGTTGCAAATACCTCGGTCAGCGCCTGTTGCGCTAGCAGGTTGCCGCTGTCGGGCACAATGCGCCGATATTGATTTTCCACCGCACAACGCCCACTGACCATCTGCTCCAGCAGCATCACCAGCCCCTGCAAAATATCCAGCGGCTCAAAGCCGGTGACCACCAGCGATTTATTAAATTGGCTGCATATAAAGTCGTATGGCGTAGTACCAATCACCATGCTGACATGGCCGGGTGCGAGGAAACCGTCAATGCGCACATCGGGTTGTTGTAGCAGGCTGCGCAAGGTAGGAATGATAGTGATGTGCTGGCAGAACACGGTGAAGTTGGTCAGCCCCAGCCGTTTGGCTTGTTGCAGTGTTAAGGCAGTAGCAGGCATGGTGGTTTCAAAACCGAGGCCGAAAAATACCACTTCGCGATCAGGATGGCGCTGTGCCAATGTCAGGGCATCCAGCGGCGAGTAAACCACACGAATATCTGCCCCGCGCCGCTTGGCATCCAGCATTGAGCCATTACGCCCCGGCACCCGCATAGCGTCGCCGTAAGTGCAGAAAATCACCTGTGGGTGAGCGGCAATTTCCAAACAACTGTCGATACGGCCCATCGGCAATACACACACCGGGCAACCCGGCCCGTGAACAAATTCCAAACCATCTGGCAGCAGTTGATCCAGACCAAATTTGAAGATCGCGTGCGTGTGGCCGCCACACACTTCCATAATTTGCAGCGGCAAGCGTTGTTGATCGGCAAGCTGTGGCAGTAAGTTTTCGATCCGCTGTAATAATGCACTGACCAGTGCCGGATCGCGGAATTCATCAACGTAGCGCATCATTAGCCTCGCTGACGACATCATCCAGATCCAGCCCAACGGCTTGCATATGGGCTAATGCCGCCAGTGTTTGCTGGGCTTCTTCTTCATCAAGTAAGCTCATAGCAAACCCGACATGCACCAATACCCATTGGCCGAGCAGGTCAGACGGTGACTCGTCGCACACCAACGCGATATTGATTTCACGTTTGACACCGCTCACTTCCACCCATGCCAGTTGATGGATATCTTCCCCCACCGCGACTATTTTGCCGGGTACGCCTAAGCACATCGCTGTGCCTCCAGCCATTCAAGCCACATATCCATTCCCTCGCCACTACTGGCTGACAGCGCAATCACCTGAATGTCAGGATTCACCTGACGGGCATAATCAATACACTGCTCAATATCAAAATCCAGATAGGGTAGCAGGTCGATTTTATTGATAATCATCAGTGTGGAAGCGGCAAACATATGAGGATATTTCAGCGGCTTATCTTCGCCTTCCGTTACCGAAAGCACCGCCACTTTATGCCGCTCGCCGAGGTCAAAGCTGGCCGGACACACCAAATTACCCACGTTCTCAATAAACAACAGGCTGTCATTGCTGAGATTCAGGCGGTGCGCGGCATCATGTACCATCTGCGCATCCAGATGACAGCCTTTACCAGTATTGACCTGAATCGCCGGGACACCGGTGGCGCGAATGCGTTCGGCATCATGAGTCGTTTGCTGATCACCTTCAATCACCGCGCAAGGCACTTGCCCAGCCAGCAGCTGCAAAGTGGTGGTCAACAGCGTGGTTTTGCCGGAACCGGGGCTGGAAACCAAATTCAGCGCCAGAATATGTTGCTCGACAAAATGCTCACGGTTATGGCTGGCTAACTGATTATTTTTGCTCAGCACATCTTGCTCGATTTGCAACAAACGGCGCTGCCCCATGCCCGGCGCATGGCTACCGGCTTCACCCTGCCCATAATGCAGCCCTTGCTGGTCAGCATGAACTTGTGGAGTGAACGGCTCGGAGACGGGCGCGTCTGTGTCCTCGGGTTCAGTGGCCGCCATCGGCTCTGGCGCTTTGCCATGATAGTGATGGTGAACATCGCCCTGATGGTAATAGTAGTGATGGTGAACAATCACCGGCTGTGTCCCCTTGGCAACATATTTGTGTTTATGTTTATGCTGAATCTTTTGCGTCGGGGCATCACTTTCGTGCTGGTCATGGTGATGATCGTGGTGGTGGCCGTCATCGTGATGATGATGGTGGTGATCGTCATGGTGGTCGTGGTGGTGATCATCATGTTGATGATTGTCGTCGCCCTCGATCTTTCTCTCGCCGCTGGCGCAACCACAAGTCGTACACATAGGAATTTACTCCTTCAGAATTATTCCACTTCTATCTGTTTCACCTGCAAATTGCTGCCACTCTCTACTTGCAGAGCATGACTGCCGCAATGCGGGCACCCGGCATCATGCCGTTCAATGGCAACACTGTTGCTGCACTCCCAACACCAGGCCACCGCGGGCAAGGTGCTGAGATGCAATTGGCAATTTTCTGCCAGTGTTTTGCGGCTGGCGGCCTCAAAACTGAAGCGTAAGGCACTCTCTTCAATACAGGAGAGCGCGCCAATTTCCAGCCAGACCGCGGTTATCCGCGTAGCACCGTTAAGCCGCGCCTGTTTTTCAATCAGCTCCAGCGTGCTGAGACACAAACTGATTTCATGCATGCTGATTCTTTATTTGGCTAACTTTGTTAAACAAAGCCCGCCGCCGTGGGTTGGCGGGAGCATCGGCATCCATCACCGGCAGTGAGAGCGCCATACGCGCACTTTGCTCCGCCAGTTGTAACGCCCGTTCAGCACTCAGCGAGGTGTCCAGCGGTGACATCAATGAGCGGCTCAAATACTGGCCGCAACCAGCAATTTCACTAACAGTAAAACCAATAGTGCCGCAAGGAAGTGCCAGCATCAGCCGCTCCCCCACAGCACGACGTTGCCAGCTCTGCTGCGGCCCTGGTAATACTACTAAACTCAGCATCCACGGGGTCAATAACGCGCCGATCCATTGCTGCTCAAATAACTGAAATCCGCAGGCGCGCAGCGGAATGTGGTCACGGTAAAATGGCAAGCCGCGCATTTCATCGGCAGCCACCTGGCCGAAAACCTGTTCCAGCAATGCCGCTGGGTTTTGCTCATGACCGGCAATAACATCAGACATGACTTTCTTCTCGTGCCTTGAGGGTGATCCCACTGGCCTGTAATGCCGCCAGAATCTGTTCCAGCGCTGGCTCTATGGCCCGCGTGACTGTCGGCGTCAGGCCGATATTCGGTGCCAGTGATTCGGGCACCACCCCCACCAGAGTCAGCTGGCGCGGGAACTCATCGGTCAGTTGCAGCGCCATCAGCACATCACATAACCCCAACTGATGCGGTGACACTTTGCGGCTAAACATCGCCGGGATCTCTTTATCGCGCAATACCGCAACACTGCCCGGTGGTTGCCCGGTGAGCACCGCATCAGCCACAATCAAATGTTCGCGGTTCGCCATAGCTTCCATCAGTTCCAGCCCAGCCGTGCCACCATCCAGTACGTCAAGCTCCGGTGGGATGTGAAAGCGCTGCTCCAGCGCTTCAACAATTCGCACACCGACAGCTTCATCGCTGAGTAATAAATTACCTATACCTAATACCAAAATCCCCATCACAGCACCTTGACTTTGGTCACTTCGTTGCCCGTTGTATCAACAATATGTACAGCACAGGACATACACGGGTCGAATGAGTGAATGGTCCGCACCACTTCGAGTGGTTTGGCAGGATCTGCAACCGGTGTCCCCACCAGCGCTTGCTCGTATGGCCCCGGCTCATCGTTATAATTGCGTGGGCCAGCGTTCCAGGTTGATGGCACCACCGCCTGATAGTTGGCGATTTTGCCATCCTTGATAACCACCCAGTGCGATAACATGCCGCGCGGCGCTTCTTCAAAGCCGACACCACGGATCTCACCGGTTAGCGGAATATCCGGCTTAATAAAGGTTTCGACATCACCAGTACCAATATTGGTGACCAGTGCCGTCCATTGCTGGGCCAGGGTTTCATGCAGTACACAGCAATGCACCGCACGGCCAATAATGCGCCCCAGAGTCGATGGCAACTGTTCGGCGGTAATGGCCTGCCCGCTCAGTTTTTGGTAAGCCGCACCGATGTCAGTGAAATGCTGTTTAGTCGGTGCATGTCCGGCGGCCAGCCCGCACATGAGCCACGCCAGCGGCCCCACTTCCACTGTTTTGCCGTAGAAAGTGGGCGCTTTTACCCACGAGTATTTGCCGTCTTCCTGCCAGCCGGTGTAATTCGGGTTGGTTTTCCCCTCCCACGGTGCCAGCGGTTCGTCGTCCTGATACCAGGCGTGTTTGCCGCTCTCGGCGATACCTTTGATCAAATACGGATCGTTGTGATTGGTAATCGGGCGGAAAGCCCCCTTTTCCAGATATCCCCCCGGCAACAGGAAGTTTTCCCCTTTACGATCGGTTGGCAGCTCCGGCACGCTAAGGTAGTAATCCGCCCCTTTGCCCAGATTGAGCCAGTTCGGATAGTGAGCGGCGATCACCGCTGTATCGACCTTATAAACCTGCTCAATAAAGCTGCCCAGCCGGTCAATAAAGGATTTCACCAACATCAGGCGTTCCAGATTGAGCACACTTGGCATATCCAGATTAATGGGATTGGCAACCCCGCCCACTGCCAGATTCTGAATATGCGGTGTTTTGCCGCCGAGCACCGCCACTATACGGTTGGCATCGCGCTGGCACTCCAGCGCTTGCAGATAATGTGCCACCGCAATCAAATTGACCTCTGGCGGCAATGCCATCGCCGGATGGCCCCAATAGCCGTTGGCAAAAATACCCAACTGCCCGCTGGCGACCAAATCTTTGATTTTCTGCTGTACCCGGGTGAACTCTTCCGCACTGTTCAACGGCCAACTGGACAACCCACTCAGCATCGCAGCCGCTTTTTGTGGTGAGGCTTGCAGCGCAGAGGTGACATCCACCCAATCCAGTGCCGAGAGTTGATAGAAATGCACGATATGGTCATGAATGCTGTGCGCGGCCAGAATCAAGTTACGGATATGCTGAGCATTAACTGGCACTTCCATCCCTAATGCATTTTCCACTGCCCGCACTGAAGCAATGGCGTGAATGGTGGTACAGACGCCGCAAATGCGCTGCACAATCATCCAGGCATCGCGCGGATCATTACCTTGTAAAATTTCTTCCATGCCACGCCACATGGTGCCGGAGGACCAGGCTTTAATGACTTTGCCGTCCTCAATTTCGCAGTCGATCCGCAGGTGCCCCTCAATACGGGTGACGGGATCAATGGTGATGCGTTGGCTCATGCTTTACCTCTGTCTGATTATTCTTATGTAACTGTCCGTGAGCAGGAAGCACCGGCAACAGTCGAATCAATAAAATGTAGGCACATACCTCAATGGCAACGAAGCCGATGGAGATCAGGATTTCACTGGTGGTGGGAAAATAGTTGTAGCCGCCGCCGGGGTTGAAGGCTAAGAGTGAGTAATTGAGCCGCCACAGCGCCCCACCACTTATCATGCAAAGCGCCCCGATAAACAGTAACCGGCTATCCTCTCTGGCCCGCCGAATACGGAAGATCAGTAGCGGCAAGGTCATCAGGATAATTTCAGCCCAAAAAGCGATGGCATAGCGGTCAAAATGCCACAGGTATTCCGTCTTATGGCGCACCATCACTTCACCGAGACGTAGCACGATAAACAGCAGTAAAAAGACGTCGATGATAGTGGTTAATCGTGTGAATAATGGCGCTTCATTGGCTCCCCGTCCCCGTAATCCAGCCTGTACCAGTGAGCCTTCGAAAATAACAATCGAGAAGCCCAAAATGGCGGCGGTCAATAAGGAGAACAGCGGCAACATCTCGTAGCTTTGCCATAACGGATGGATCTTGGCACCGGCGGCGATCATTAATGATCCCATTGAAGACTGATGCATGGTCGGCAGCAGCGCACCGAGCGCGATAACAAAAAACATCACTTTATTCAGCCGCTTCAGCGAAACTTTCCACCCCAACCGTTCAAACAGTGCCGGCGCAAACTCCACTGCCATCACACCGATATAAATGGTCATACAGACGGCGGTTTCGAATAGCACCGAATTGACGTTGAAATGGCCGGGAATAAAGAAGTAAGGCAAGTTCCAGTAGCGGCCCACGTCGATGGTGATGGAAAGCCCCCCGAGCGCGTAACCAAACAAACTGGCGAGTAGCGCCGGGCGCACCAGCGGGTGATATTCGCCTCGGTTGAACACGTAAACCGCCCAGGCCAATGCCCAGCCGCCGCACGCCAAACCGGTGCCGACCAGTAAGTCGAAAGCAATCCAGATCCCCCACGGGAAGCCGCCATTCAAGTCACTGACCGACCCCAAGCCCAGCACCAAACGTTTGACAATCAACAGCGCGCACAGCACGACAAAAGGCGCTAACAGCATCACCGGCCAACTGACCAGCCGCCCACCCAGTGGGCTGGATTTATGCATCGTCATCATGGCCGTCCTTTTTATCGTGCTTGTCAGAATCGCTGTCTTTGCGCTCATCACGGGTATTGCGATGCACCAACGCGGTAACCCCCGCCAATACCGCCAGCGGCAGGATCATGCCTTTGTACAAGGTGTGCTGGACATGCTCAGAACGCGCGCCAGTCGCCAGTTCTGCCAGAGGAGGCAAATCAAGTTTCTCGGTCGGAATGCCAGCCAGCACCAATACCTGAGTGCCGCCGCCCTCTTTCTCGCCATAAACATGCGGGTCATAGTGGGCAACCGGATGCTCGTAGGTGTCATTGGCGCTGAGTGTTTGGCGCGGGAAGCGATAATTCTCGCCCGGTTTCAGCGTCAACCGTCGCTGCGCCTCGGACAATAACTCCTCGCGGGTGCCGAATATCACCGCACCGGTCGGACAGACCTCGACACAACCGGGTAAGCCGCCTTTATCAAGCCGCTCGACGCCCTTCTGGTTGCACAATTCACATTTATGAATCTTGCCAAACGGGTTGTGATAATCGTATTTCGGCACATTGAACGGGCAGCCGACCATGCAGTAGCGGCAACCGGTGCAGACATCTGGGTCATAGTGAACAATGCCGGTTTTAGTATCTTTGCGCAGCGCACTAACCGGGCAGACGGAAACACAATTAGGATCAACGCAATGCATGCATTGCTTTTTGATATAGGCGTAGCCATCTTCCAATTGATCTTTATGAATGCCCGCGCCGCTGGTCCAGACCTGAATGATATTGTTGGTGTAGGGGCTGAGTTTGTCGTTATCCGCCCAAAGGGCGTCACCACTGGCATAGACCTCACTATGATTGACCTGCTGACATTTGCTCACGCAGGCCTGACAACCCACACATAACGTGGAGTCATACAACATGCCCAGCGCACCGGGGATCGGTGGTCGATTTTGTACCTCAGCTTTGCTGCTGGGGGAAAGCCCCGCCAACAGCACGCCGCCGGAGGCTAGTTTGAAAAAGT
>NZ_JBLWEX010000217.1:0-16914 GCF_048323875.1 Yersinia sp. LJYL362 | reverse complement strand
TACTGAACCTGAATATGGCGCTGGATGCCCAAAGCCATGTGAAAGTCCCGGCGACTTCGACAAAATCTTAAGGACATAACATGGTGGATGCAGAACCAACCCGCCCAAACCCTGACAGCCTGCTTGCCGTTGCGAATGAAAAGTCTCGCGGTCGGCTTAAAGTCTTTTTTGGGGCTTGCGCGGGGGTAGGCAAAACCTACGCCATGCTACAAGAAGCCCAGCGCCTGCGTGCTCAGGGGCTGGATGTGTTGGTCGGCGTGGTAGAAACTCACGGACGCAGCGAAACGGCCGCATTACTGGCGGGGCTGGATATCCTGCCACAAAAGCGGATTCATCATCGCAATCGCCAGGTGCGCGAGTTTGATTTGGATGCTGCCCTCGCCCGCCACCCAGCCTTGATCCTAATGGATGAACTGGCACACAGTAATGCTCATGGCTCGCGCCACCCAAAGCGCTGGCAAGATGTGGAAGAGCTGTTGGATGCCGGTATTGATGTGCTCACCACTGTCAATGTGCAGCACTTGGAAAGCCTGAATGATGTGGTTGGGGGGGTAACGGGTATTCGGGTACGGGAAACTGTACCTGACCATATGTTTGATGAAGCCACGGAAGTGGTTTTAGTCGATCTTCCCCCCGATGACCTGCGCCAGCGCCTCAATGAAGGCAAAGTGTACATCCCTGGGCAGGCGGAACGGGCGATTGAGCATTTCTTTCGCAAAGGCAACTTGATTGCATTACGTGAACTGGCCCTGCGCCGTACTGCTGATCGGGTTGACGACCAGATGCGTGCCTTTCGCGACACACAAGGGCGCGAGCGTGTTTGGCACACCCGCGATGCCATCTTATTGTGTATCGGCCATAATAGCGGTAATGAAAAACTGGTGCGCACTGCTGCCAGATTGGCAGCGCGGTTAGGATGTATCTGGCATGCGGTCTATGTTGAAACGCCTCGTTTGCACCGCCTGCCCGAAGCTAAGCGCCGTGCCATTCTGCGCACACTCAAACTGGCACAAGAACTCGGAGCTGAAACAGCAACCTTATCCGAGGCTGGTGAAGAACAGGCGATATTACGTTACGCCCGCGAACATAATTTGGGCAAAATCATTATTGGCCGCCGCGCGGAAAAACACTGGAAATTACGTGGCAGTTTTGCCGATCGCTTAGGGAAACTCGGGCCAGATTTAGATTTGGTGATTATTGCGCTGGAGGGCGATACCCCGACCAATACAGTGAAAGAGACGGACTCGCGTACTTTCACTGAAAAGTGGCGTATGCAATTACGCGGCTGTGCCGCCGCCATCGGCTTGTGCGCACTGATCACTGTATTATCGCAATGGCTAATACCGGGATTCGACCAAGCCAACCTGGTGATGGTTTACTTGCTGGGTGTGGTCATTATTGCGCTGTTCTATGGCCGTTGGCCTTCGGTATTGGCGGCTGTTATCAATGTTGCCAGTTTCGATCTGTTCTTTGTCCAGCCACACTGGTCGCTGGCGGTCACTGACGTGCAATATTTGCTGACTTTTGCTGTCATGCTGATTGTCGGTATCGTGGTGGGGAACTTGACTGCAGGCGTGCGTTATCAAGCCAGAATTGCCCGTTACCGCGAGCAACGCGCGCGACATCTGTATGAAATGTCTCGTGGATTAAGCCGCGCCCTGACCCCGGCGGATATTGCTAAAACCAGCCGTCATTTTCTTTCCAGCAGTTTTCAGGCCAAAACGGACCTGTTACTGCCACAAGAGGATGGGCGTTTGCAACAAATCACTACCGACGAAGGTGCGGCACTTTCCGTTGATGAGGCCATTGCCCGCTGGAGCTTTAATAAAGGTGCTCCCGCCGGGGCAGGCACCGATACCTTGCCGGGAGTGCCTTATCAATTACTGCCACTCACCGCAGCTAAACAAACTTATGGTGTACTGGCGATTGAACCGGCCAACCTGCGCCAACTCATGGTGCCGGAGCAACAGCGTTTGCTGCAAACGTTTACCAGCCTGATTGCCAACGCATTAGAAAGGTTGCATCTGGCCCGCAGCGCCGAATTGGCCAAGCTGGATGCGGAACGCGAGCAACTGCGTAATTCTCTGCTCGCCGCGCTTTCTCATGATTTACGTACGCCACTGACAGTGTTATTTGGTCAGGCGGAAATCCTGACACTCGATCTGGCAGCTGAAGGTTCACGCCACGCACCACAAGCGAACCAAATCCGTCAACAAGTGCTGAGCACCACCCGACTGGTCAATAATTTGCTCGATATGGCCCGCATCCAATCAGGTGGCTTCAATCTGCGTAAAGAGTGGCAGTCACTGGAAGAGATCGTCGGCAGCGCGTTACATATGCTGGAAACCACCTTGAATCATCACCACATTCGTGTCGAGTTACCGGATGAAATGGTGTTGATCAATTGCGATGGTAGCTTGCTGGAGCGGGTATTTATCAACCTATTGGAAAATGCCCATAAATACGCCGGTTACGACGCATTGCTGGGTATTCGTGCCACAGTGCAAGGTGAGTGGCTCAATGTCGAAGTATGGGATAATGGCCCTGGGGTCACCGCGGGGCAGGAACAGCTAATTTTTGATAAATTTTCTCGCGGTAACAAAGAGTCAGCGATTCCAGGGGTGGGCTTGGGTTTAGCCATTTGTCGTGCCATTATTGATGTACATGGTGGGCGTATCTGGGTTGAAAAGAGTCAAGAAGGTGGTGCGAGTTTCCACTTTACCTTGCCACTAGAGAAAGCACCGGAAATTGAAGGTGAAAATATTGATGCTGAAAAATGACTATATCGCCGACTAACATCCTCATCGTCGAAGATGAAAAAGAGATCCGCCGCTTTGTTCGCATTGCGCTGGAGAGTGAAGGCTGGCGTGTATTTGAAAGCGATACCCTACAACGGGGTCTGATTGAGGCTGGCACACGCAAACCGGATCTGATCATTTTGGATTTGGGTCTACCGGATGGCGATGGCCTGACTTATATTCAGGATCTGCGCCAGTGGAGCGCCATCCCAATTATTGTGTTATCGGCCCGTAGCAGCGAAGAAGACAAAGTCGCAGCGCTGGATGCTGGTGCTGATGACTATCTCAGCAAACCTTTTGGTATCAGTGAATTACTTGCGCGAGTACGGGTGGCTTTGCGCCGTCATAGTGGCGGCAGCCAGGAAAGCCCGTTGGTGAATTTTGCCGATATCAGTGTGGATTTAATTAACCGCCAGGTCACACGAGCCGGTGTTGACCTCCACTTGACCCCCATCGAGTTTCGCTTACTTTCAGCATTATTAGCTAATGCGGGTAAAGTCATTACCCAGCGCCAATTACTCAACCAAGTCTGGGGGCCTAATTATGTCGAGCACAACCACTATCTGCGCATTTATATGGGCCACTTGCGCCAGAAATTAGAAAGCGATCCTACCCGACCGCAGCACTTAATTACGGAGACCGGTGTCGGCTATCGCTTTATACCATAACGATTTATTCACTATAAAATTTCTTTAAGACTATTAATAATAAACCTAACGGCGTAGCATCAGGATTTTAATGATAATAGGTCTTATTTATTATGAGTGCTTGGTTGATTTACGCTCTGTTGTCTGCCCTCTCCGCTTCTCTGGTCGCTATCTTCGGTAAAATAGGTTTGCAGCATTTGGATGCCAATACCGCAACTGCGGTTCGCGCTGTGGTAATGGCGTTATTTTTAGTTGGCGTGGTGGTTATTCAAGGGAAATTCAATCTGGTCGGCACCGTATTAGCAGATAAAAAAGCGCTATTGTTTGTGGTACTCAGTGGTGTTGCTGGCGCGTTATCCTGGCTGTTCTACTTTATGGCTATCAAAAATGGCAATGTCTCGCAAGTCGCGCCAATAGACAAACTCAGTGTGGTTTTCGCGGTTATTCTGGCTTTTATCCTGTTTGGCGAGAAAATTTCGTTAATTGCCGGGTTAGGTGTGGCACTTATTACCGCCGGAGCCTTAATGGTGGCACTAGGGTAATTTATTATTAATATTAACACGAAGTTATATTTATCAGCCTGCCGGGTAGGCTTTTATCGTTCCAGCTTCATCTGAATGAATAAAATATCGTGATACTTACATATATTTAATTAAACAACAGATGATGGATTTTAATGTTATTAAAGCCAATTCATTCCTATTTTTATTAAAATCCCAAAGGAGCACACCCACCTTAATAAAAAGGAAATAGCTTTGAATCATAAGACTATTAGAACAAAAAGAAAACCGCCCCCCATAATGGGAGAATTAATCATTAATGAGGAAATGAAAACAATTTCAATTCACCGGGCCTCACCTAAAAGGATTTTTTTCCAAAACGTAGACTATGGATTTAAAATAAAGATATTTAATAGTAAAAATGAAATCATCAATAGGAAAATTTATAATATCATCAAAGATGGAGTATTGACTATTAAATCAATAATCATTCATGATAACAACAATAAAACACATGAGTTATTTTTAACCTTAAAAGAAAAGGAGAGGAAAGAATATCTTTTTGATGGCCTAAGCAAAGATATTCTGATCACCAGAAGAGATTTGAAATATATTTCCGCTCATCATCTAATTCATAATAAAACACCATCCATAAGATTCCAGCTAAATAAAGATAAAAACTTCCAAGGGCATAAACATATCAGAAATGAAGTTATTGGCGGAAGTAATAACAATATTATTATTGGTGGTGATAAAAATGACAATTTATCAGGAGGTGCCGGTGATGATGTTATTATTGGGCATCGATCTTTTGATGCCCTTTTTGGCCAGGAAGGTAATGACATATTGATCGGCGGTGATGGTAATGATGGCCTGGCAGGTGGTGCAGGCAATGACATTCTTGACGGCGGTGATGGTAACGATGAATTGCATGGCGATGCTGATGGCTTTGGCCCTTATGCCAGTGAAAGCAGTTGGCGCGGTAATGATATAATATTTGGTGGAAAAGGAAACGATAGAATAGAGGGACAAAAGAATAATGATTATCTGGCTGGAGGAACAGGTAATGATTTATATGTATTCTCTGCTTATGATGGCATTAATATTATTGTTGAATACAGTGGTGAAGAAAATACAGTGAGTATTAATGATTATTTTTTCCATCAGTTAAAATTCGACCGTTATGGCAATCACCTAATGATATCGAGCATCGATAGCCATGCTAATAATCTCGTCGTTATTATCCAAAATCAATGTTCTGAAGATGGTTATAAAATTAAGCATTTACAAACAAAATCATATCTTCGTTATGGTGATGAAAATGATAAAAAACATTATGAGATAATGATTAATAATATTGTAAGAAGACATACTAAAGATCCCGATAAACTATTGGCAGAATTAAGTTATCTCAGTGACCTTGGTGATGCATTCCGCACCGATCTCTCTGAACATTTTTTCACAGAAATGTTAGATACTGAAAAAATAACCGGAAAGAAACTGAGTGAAGTACTTAAAGAGAAGAATAATGCATTACGAGAGATGTATATCGAAGATTCTCTATATTTTGGTGAAAACTTACCTGATATTGGCCCCATTATACATGCATTGTCTTCCTTTGCGCCCAAAGAGGCCTCACAAGCCAATATAAAACATTTAAATATACCGATAGATAATTTAGCTAAAGGTTTTATTACAGCAAGGAATTAATGAAAGTTGCAGCTTATTGCCATTTTCGCCAGCGAAATAGCGCCAGTTGGCGCTATTTCTTGACTGAGACTACGGCTTACCTGCCAGTACGTCGCTGACAATATCGACGGCTTCCTGCTCTATCTTTTCGCGATGCTCTGCGCCGAGGAAGCTTTCACAGTAAATCTTGTAGGCGTCTTCGGTACCCGATGGGCGCGCCGCAAACCAGCCATTTTCCGTCATCACTTTCAGACCACCAATGGATGCGCCATTACCCGGTGCGGTGGTTAAACGCGCGGTGATAGCGTCACCCGCCAGGGTATTGGCTTTCACCATTTCAGGGGACAATTTGGACAAGGCATTTTTCTGTGCCTGTGTTGCCGGAGCCTGAATGCGGTTATAGCTTGGCGCACCAAAGCGTTGCGCTAAACCATCATAGTGTTGTTGTGGATTTTTACCAGTCACCGCGGTGATTTCAGCCGCTAGCAAGCACATGATAATGCCGTCTTTATCCGTCGACCAAGGTGTGCCATTAAAGCGCAGGAAGGATGCCCCAGCGCTCTCTTCACCACCAAATCCGAAGCTACCATCGAATAAACCATCAACAAACCATTTGAAACCCACCGGCACTTCCACCAGCTTACGGCCCAAATCAGCAACTACTCTATCTATCATCGCACTGGATACCAACGTCTTACCCACCGCCACATTTGCACCCCATTGTGGGCGATGCTGGAACAGGTAATTGATTGATACCGCTAGATAATGGTTCGGATTCATCAAACCGGCAGGGGTGACGATACCGTGACGGTCGTAATCGGGATCGTTGGCAAAGGCCAAATCGAATTTATCACGCAAAGCCAGCAAACCCGCCATCGCGCATTCTGATGAACAATCCATACGGATCACGCCATCATGATCCAGATGCATAAAGCGGAATGTCTGATCAATGGAATCATTAACCAGTGTCAGATCTAACTTATAATGCTCAGCAATACGTTGCCAATAAGCAATACCGGAGCCACCAAGCGGATCAACGCCTAGCTTCAAGCCAGCATTTTGAATAGCAGGAATATCAACGACATCGACCAAACCCTCGACATACGGCGTAATCAAATCCTGCGCATGCAAATAACCAGAGTCCCAGGCTTGATCCAGTGTCTGGCGTTTAACGCCCTCTAATTTCAGGCTGAGCAACTGATTGGCGCGTTTTTCAATCACCGAGGTAAGATTGGTATCGGCCGGGCCGCCATTGGGTGGATTATACTTGATACCGCCATCTTCCGGCGGGTTGTGCGACGGAGTGATAACAATGCCGTCAGCCAGATCTTTGCCTTGCGCGTTATAGCACAAAATCGCGTGGGAAATAGCTGGGGTTGGCGTGAAACCATTATCTTGCTGCACCACCACACCCACGCCATTAGCGGTCAACACTTCCAATACGGAAATAAAGGCGGGTTCAGACAGCGCATGAGTATCTTTACCCACATAGCACGGGCCGGTAATGCCCTGCTGGTGACGAACTTCAGCTATCGCCTGAGCGATTGCCAAAATATGGGCTTCATTAAAACTGTGGCGCAATGAGCTGCCACGATGGCCTGACGTCCCAAATTTGACCGCATGGGCCTGATTTTCAGCATCAGGTTGCAACACATAATATTGCGACGTCAACTGAGCAACATTAATCAAATCGCTTTGCTGGGTCGCTTGCCCGGCACGAGGGTGATTAGCCACAGTTACTACTCCCTATCTATCCATCATTGTGCAAATTGCAGGAGTATTCGCGGCCTGCAACTCCAACTTCTTGGGGTATCGGTTCAACGAAATTAGATAGTTCCACACACCTTGTCAGTCAAATCCGGCGGGAACTGCATCGCTAGCATGATATGTTGCACCATGCTGCGTTTACGCTCGGTATTAGTATTGGTAATAACCCAGTATGGCGTACCAGGTACGTGTTTAGGTTTGGTGTGTGTCCCGTTTTGCAACAAAGTCTGTTGGTCACCGGCAAAATAGACCCGGGTGCGACCATGTAAAGACTCCGTTGCCTCGGCAAATGCCTGAGCATCTAAGGTATATAAGGTGGAAAGCACCAACATAAAACGGTTAACCGCCCGATTTTGCTCAGCATACTCATCAGATAACAGTAATTCACGTACCGCGCGAACCCTATCCTTTGGTGCTGGAGCCGTCGCTGTCTTGGCGACATCATGACCGGCAACATTATGGGTAGATAAGCCAGGTACCGGCTGACCGGCCGTAAACTTCAACATGCGCCGTAAAATGTCGGACGCACTCTCGCCAATGTGTTGCGTATGGCTGGCAATATAGCGATAAAGTTCTTCGTCGAGTTCAATAGTTTTCATCTTTATCCAAAACAATAATTCAATTGATTTTTATATATTTTTTATGGTGACTCATGAAAATTTTAATTCTGACCTACATTTTTTCAACCATCAGGTTTTATGGTACTTCACCACTTTCAGTTAGATTAACAGACTCTAGAGGGTCATCCAACTTTCCCCGCAATGACTTTGAATTCTTGCCATAGTGATAGTTGAATATTAGGGTGGTAAAAGTCTGCTCGAAGGAGGTGATTTCAGTGAATCTAGTCTGAGCACTGTCTTTGGAAGATGACAAGAAACTATAATGGCTTGGTAACTTCCTAAAGGGGTGGTTTTATCTCTTAAGCCAAGTCGGGAAGATTGCTGGTTGACGTTAACAAAAGGGTTTATGCCTCTGATGAAGAAGGTAACCACCTAGGTTTCCCTGCAGCAGAGGCATATGATATCGATCTTCAGAATTAGGCCGCAAGCTCCCAGAGAGGGCGAATTTATAAGGCCTATAAATTTGCATCATGGTTCTGACTCCGCCAAAGAATGCAAAAATTGTGATTTCATCCCTTAAAACGTTTGCAGTAGGTGGACATCAAACCAGGTAGGGACACACCAATAGCAATTGCACAAACGATTGCAATAGACTTCATAAAATACGTTACTAGTATAATTAACATATCTTCGCTATAACCAAAATGACTGAGTTTAACTACAGAGATCATTGCGTCATAAGCGAAAATCCCCGGGAACATGGGAATAACAGCAGCGACAGTGAATACCTTAGGGTGTATCAAATACCAACGGGACCAGACTAGACCAATATACCCCACGACAAGGGCAGCAAAAAATGTACTCCATTCAATGCTAAAAGATGACAACATTAAAAAACGGATACCATGACCTATCGCACCAAGTATCGCACATCCTTTTAAGGTTCGAGTCGGTACGTTAAAAACCATCCCAAAACCAACCGCAGGAACGGCAGCAAGAAGCATATCCTCAAGCATATTTAGAATAAACGCATTCACAACCATCCTTTAAACTCCCACAATGAGAGGGCCATAACAACGCCAGTACATGTCCCAAGTGTTAGCATAGTAGCGGTCGCCCAACGGCTGATTCCTGTAACCATATTGCCCTTGAATAAATCCGAAAAAGCATTGATTAAAGGAAAACCCGGCACCAGTAACAGCACAGTTGCTGCCATTGAAATATGGGAGGTATCACGGAAGAAAGAGCGTTCTAGCAGAATGCCCGAGACTGTAGTAGCGACAAATGCAACAATACAAAAATTGAGTTGTGGATTAATCTTATAATGTGCCAAAGTCAGCCGAACATACATCGCAATCAAGCTGGCAAAAAAAGACACTAATGCTCCATCCCAGCCACCACCATTAATTTTGCAAAAGCACGCACAAGAAAAACCAATAGTTAGAACAACTACCCAACGACAATACTCCATTGGTTTTATCGATTCGAGTTTCCGTTTTATTTCAAAGTAATCTATTAACTTATTTTCGACTAAGGAAATATAATGATGAATTGCCGTAACAGTACTCATATTAATCCCACGATCAACAATCTGGCGTGTTGTTGTAAAGCATCGTTGATTTTTTATTGTGGTTAATACAATAAAATCTGATGATATTGCACTTTCAACGCTATCCATACCAAGAGCAATACCGAGACGAGATGACAATTCTTTTATTGTTGCACTTTCTTCGCCATGCTGAAGTAGCAACTCACCACATTTAATACATAAACAAGTAATATCACGTTGTGTAGGATTAATAATCTCCATTATTCACCTCCTTTCCACAGGAATTATATCTCCACAGAAATCTAACCATAGAAAAAATAACTTCATCTCTTTTATATTGTAAGTATTCCTGATAGCGCTCATTCAACATATAATACCCTCCACATAAGGTTTTGCTGTTCTGATAATTTTCGATTACCAAAAGCGTGATAACAGATAGCCCTACGCCTTCTCAAAGAGATTTTTAAATACATAGAAAATTGCAGATAGTGTATTGATGATATATATTATCTAATTAATATTTTAAGTAAATTTAACTTTATTTCAACACTTCTAGCATTGAGCCATGATTTAGCAAACTCTGATGAAGCTCAAATACTCGAGAAAGATCATGATGAATATGTCCCCCCCGAGATCCCGCCAGATAGCGGTGTAAATAATCCCGGTACATAGGATGGGCACAATTATCAATAATACATTTCGCCCTTTGCATCGGAGACAAACCACGCAAATCCGCAATACCTTGCTCAGTAATAAGCACCTTTACACTGTGTTCACTGTGGTCAACATGGCTACACATAGGAACAATGGTCGATATCTTGCCGTCTTTAGCTATTGATGGAGCCATGAAAATAGACAAATATGCATTACGTTCAAAATCTGCGCTACCTCCTACTCCATTAATCAAATCCATCCCCGCGATATGGCTAGAATTTACATGACCATAAATATCGAACTCTAATCCAACATTTAAGGCGATAACCCCTAACCTGCGGATAATCTCTGGATTATTTGATATCTCTTGTGGACGCAATACAATACGACTACTGAAATAATCCATATTGTCATAAACTTTTGTCAATGACTCCGCAGAAATAGTCAAACTTGATGCACTTGCACCGATCACTTTACCGTTTTCCAATAGGTGAATAATCGATTCTTGAAGAACTTCTGTATACATGTAAAACGGTGGAACATTAGGATTTTTACCCAAATGTTTCATGACTGCATTATTAATATTTCCGACGCCACTTTGTATTGGAAGGAATTCAGATGGAATCCGACCAGATGCCAATTCGCCAAGTAGAAATGTAACAACATTATCTGCAATTTTATTGCAGAAGCTATTTTCCTTCTCAACAGTTTTCCCAAAGTCAGGTTGATGTGTGTTAACAATTGCAACAATTTTTTCAGGATCGATTTGAATATAATTATTTCCTACTCTATCCATTGCATGGAAAATAGGGACACTATCACGGTAGGGAGGTAAACCTAGAAATACAATATCAGCTAATTCTGAAATTTTATCACTGTGATAATGATTCAGTTCAATAATAACCCTCTTAGCTTTTTTCAAAAAAACAGGTGAATTACCTATAGCACTTGTCAAATAGACTTTGCCATCCAGTGTCACAGCGGAAGCTTCAATGACAGCAACATCAATATCACCAAAGAATCCATAATTTACCATTTGCGCAACTTCACTTAAGTGCAAATCGATAAAATTAACTTCTCCCATATTGATTTTCTTACGTAGTATGGATGAAGTTTGATAAGGTGCGCGCCAAGAAATAGCATCGGCTTCAGCTATAACATCATCAGCACAACCACTGATTGAAGCACCAGTTAACAACCTAATCTGAAAATCCTTTTGCTGTTGATGATATTTGGTTGCACGCAAAGCGATTGCAGTAGGTAAGGCTTTCGGTGAGCCAGCCGCAGTAAACCCACTAAATGCCACCATGTCGTTATTCTGAATAAATTCTGCCGCTTCGTCTGCACTCATTTCGCAATATGATTGATTCATATTAAAATCCTTGTATGAATAATTATAAACTTTTGAAACAAGGTTCACGTTTCTCAATAAATGCACACATTCCTTCTCGATAATCAGCGCTATCATAGACTTTGCGGCGCATGCCTTGAATGCGTTCGAACTCATCTGAATTCATGGTACGTGCTTCACCCAGTACCCGTAATTCTTCTTTAATGACAGTAATAGCCAGAGGTGCTTTTTTAGAAATCACATTAGCCATGTTCAGTGTTAATTCTTCGAGTTCATTTGGTTCTGCAATATGATTAATTATCCCAACATCCAGTGCGCGTTGTGCACTGATCGGTTTAGCGGTAAAAATCATTTCTTTAATAATATGAAAGCCAGCATCACGAATCAGATTATGTATACCGACCAAGTCATAAGGCACACCAAGATTTACAGGTGTCATCGAGAACTGAGAAGTATTGCTGGCAGTAATGATATCGCAGCTCATAATCATCTCAAATGCTCCCCCCCACACGCTACCTTCCACCATAGCAATCACAGGTTTCGGATATTTTTGGATCTTACGTGTAATACGGCGTAATGGATCATCATAAGATAGAGGATCGCGATAACCATTTGGTAATTCACGAATATCATGTCCCGCAGAAAAAACTTTAGCCTTCTTTGACGCTCTCAGAATCACACAGCGA
Organism: Yersinia sp. LJYL362; assembly: GCF_048323875.1. NCBI lineage: Bacteria > Pseudomonadati > Pseudomonadota > Gammaproteobacteria > Enterobacterales > Yersiniaceae > Yersinia > Yersinia sp. LJYL362. The sequence goes on along the minus strand of NZ_JBLWEX010000217.1, from coordinate 4,713 downwards.
ACATCTTGAGTATTCAAGTAATCCAAGGCATTAATTAAATCCTCGATAAAAACTTTACTCAGTGTATTCAATCTAGCATTATAATTAAATTCAATAATTCCTGTTTTTTTATTAATTGACACATTCACATATTGATAAGTCATTACTTTACTCCATTTAATTTAAAATTTTCTTTCGATAAATTTAATTACATTATTAAGACCAGCACGTGGTGATAGTTCATTCAGGGAAATCTGCCGCTTATTTTTTTCTAAAACTTTTTGAATATCTTTTTGCCTAAATATTATCCGTAAAGCACACTCATTAATTTGGGCGTTGATCCATTGAATAGCCTGTTTTTGGCGAAGAGCATTCAGTTGCCCACAACTTTGAATAATATAATAGAACTCACTAACAGCCCTCCATACTTCTCGAATACCGCGTTTTTCGATGGCGCTACAGGTAAGAACTCGTGGTTGCCATTGTGGATATTTACGACGTAGTATTTGCAATGTACTTTCATAAATATGGCGCGTAATCGCAACATTATTACCGTTATCGCCATCATCTTTATTAATAACTATCAGGTCAGCCATCTCCATGATGCCTTTCTTTATCCCCTGCAAGTCATCACCACCTCCAGCTATCTGGAGTGAGATAAAGCAATCAACCATCTGGGAAACTTCAGTTTCAGACTGACCAACACCAACTGTTTCAACGATGACAATATCAAAACCGGCCGCCTCACATAACACGATTAATTCTCTAACATGTTGGCTGATCCCACCAAGATGACCGCCTGATGGCACTGGTCTAATAAAAGCCCACTCTTTTTGAGCAAGATGCAACATCCGGGTTTTATCGCCCAAAATACTACCACCGCTAATTGGGCTACTGGGATCAACTGCGATTATCGCGACACGGTTTCCTTGAGAGATCAGCTCTAATCCTAATGCCTCAAGAAATGTACTTTTACCGGCACCTGGTGTACCAGTGACGCCAATACGCTTTGCCATACCGGTGTAAGGCATCAACTTGTCCAAAAGTGCTTCAGCTAATGGCAGATGATCTGGATGAACGCTTTCCACTAATGTCATTGCCTGAGCTAGGGCAACCCGATCCCCTTTAAGCACACGCTGAACATAATTATCCAAGTTGTTTTCAGTGATCATACTTGGAGGCTTATTAGCAGTAATACATCCTTCACGCTTGCCAACATCGGGGTACCAGGCCCGTAAATTGCCGCGACACCTCGTTCTTTTAAATAGTCATAGTCCTGTGGTGGAATTACGCCACCAGCAATAACAATAATATCGCCGCGACTGTAATTATGGAGTTGCTCAATTAATTGGGGGATAAGTGTTTTATGACCAGCAGCTAGTGAAGAGGCACCAATAACGTGAACATCATTTTCTATGGCCAGACGCGCAATCTCTTCTGGTGTAGAAAACATTGGACTAATATCAACATCAAAACCGAGATCAGAATAGGCACTACTAATAACTTTAGCGCCACGATCATGGCCATCTTGCCCCATTTTTGCGATCAGGATGCGAGGACGGCGGCCATGATCATTAAGAAATTTTTCTGCCATAGCAAGAATAGCATCAAACTCTTTAGCTCCCTCTTCTGACTCATGATAACTTTGCGCAATGACACCACTAACACTGTGACTTGGCACCAGATAACGGTCAAAAACAGATTCCATCGCATCAGAAATTTCACCCAGAGTAGCGCGTAAACGAGCAGCTTTAATGGTAACTTTCAGCAAATTTTCATTATTTAGAGCGGCCTGGCGAATTTCTTCAAGAACACTTTTAACTGCATCACTATCTCGCTCACTTCGAATACGCTTTAGTATTTCAACCTGTCCATCGCGAACTTTAATATTATCAATTTCGAGAACATCAGTAATATCTTCTTTATCCAATTTATATTTATTTACACCGACGATAACGCGCTTGCCTTGATCGATGAGAGACTGCTCGCGTGCAGACGCTTCTTCAATCATACGTTTAGGTAACCCAGTCTCAATCGCTTTAGCCATGCCACCGACTTCACTTATTTGTGACATGATAGAGCGCGCACTCTTAATAATTTGATCAGTCAGCACCTCAACATAATAAGAGCCCGCTAACGGATCGACCGTGCGGCAAATTTCCGATTCTTCCTGGATAATAATCTGAGTGTTACGCGCAATACGTGCAGAAAAATCTGTTGGCAAGCCGAGCGCTTCATCAAATGCATTGGTATGCAATGATTGAGTCCCACCGAGTACTGCGCCTAAAGCTTCAATTGTGGTACGGATGATATTATTATAAGGATCTTGCTCAGTTAGACTCCATCCAGATGTTTGACAGTGTGTACGCAATGCCAAAGATTTCGGGTTAGTAGCACCAAATTGGCTGACGGCTTCGCTCCACAAATACCGAGCTGCGCGCAACATAGATACATTCATAAACATATCCATACCAACACCAAAGAAAAAAGATAGACGCGGTGCGAAATCATCAATCTTTAGTCCCGCATCAATCGCGGCTTTAATATACTCGATCCCATCCGCAAGGGTAAAAGCAACCTGCTGAACACAATTCGCACCAGCTTCGCCCATATGATAGCCACTAATGCTGATCGTATTAAAACGCGGCATATTCTGTGAGCACCAAGCAATAATATCCGAAATAATTCGCATTGATGGTTTTGGTGGATAAATATATGTATTACGACAAAGGTACTCCTTCAGAATATCGTTTTGGATCGTACCTGCCAGTAATTCCGAACTGACCCCTTGTTCCTCTGCTGCTACAATATAAAATGCCAAAATTGGCAATACTGCACCATTCATGGTCATAGATACTGACATTTTGTCCAACGGAATTTGGTCGAACAGTATCTTCATATCCTCAACCGTATCAATCGCCACACCGGCTTTACCCACATCACCTGCAACACGAGGATTATCAGAATCGTAACCACGATGGGTGGCTAAATCGAATGCAACAGACAGACCTTTTTGCCCTGCTGCAAGATTGCGACGATAGAATGCGTTTGATTCTTTTGCTGTTGAAAAACCTGCATATTGTCGAATGGTCCATGGTTGTGCAGCATACATGGTTGCACGAGGGCCTCTAACGTAAGGGTAGATACCCGGTAAAGTATTTATAACCTCCAGTTTTTCTGTATCTTGCTCTGTATACAGTGGCTTAATATCAATGCCTTCAGCTGTATGACGGATCAATGAATCAATTGTTTTTCCTCGGCGACTTAATTCTTTATTTGCGAGGTTTTCCCAATTCAAAATATTGGCCACTTATGGCTCCTCTTATAGATGATATTAAATTATCCAGGTTAAATTAAATGATATTAACCTCATGCCTAGAATGTAAATAACCATGCATCAAATCATAATTCCATTACAAGTATTATTTTATTGATTTTCGCCTAGTGAAATATGAAACTAACGTGTTAATTAATTATTAACACTGTTGATGAACTTATTAATTTAAAACAAAACAGTTTTATTTCTAGTTGACAAAACAACTAAGTTAATGGATATGATTAATATCAGTCACCATTATCCTTAAAATTAACAATGAATACTAAAAATTTAGAACTTATAGATAATAGTTAAAATAAAAGAGGAAATATGGCATGAAAAATGAAGGGAAAACAATTAGATGTGTTGAGCGAGCCATTGATATTTTGCGAGCATTAAATACTCGCCCTATTTCTAGTCTGGATTTTTTATTTAAAGAAACACAAATACCTAAAGCATCATTAATTAGATTTTTAAAAACATTTGAATCAAAGGGATTAACAAAACGTTACGCAAAATATGGCTCATATCTACTCGATATAGGAATAAACTCTCTTAATTCTGGTTATCATCACACCCCTAAAATGATTAAGTCGGCAGAGCCTATTATTGAAGCTCTAACCCATGAGATAAAGTGGCCATTACATATAGCAATATATGATTTTGATGCAATGGTTGTCCGAAGCAGTACTATTCAGTTTACCTCTCTATCTCTGCTTCACTCGACTATCGATATGCGATTAAGTTTAGTCTCACATGCTTCGGGACGTGCTTGGCTAGCCTACTGTGAACCTAATATTCAAGAATACTTGATTAATATTATTATGAACGCCAGTAATACTGAGAATCAAATCATGAATAGTTTGCAAAATATAAAGAACATGTTAAATAAAGTCAGAGTTGATGGATATGCATTGAGAGAGCCTTCATTAGCTAAACAATCAAATACTTTAGCGGTTCCTATATTTCAAAACGGGCAGGCGATAGCCAGCCTAGGAATGACATGGATTTCTTCGGGAGTCGCAATAGATACCGCAATAGAGCTTTATTTACCTAAGCTTCATCAATGTTCCGCAGCTATAACACGATCTTTGATAGATTGATATTCTCTTCGCGAGTATGCACTGCGGCGCAAGAGAGTAAGTGCAACGACACGACTCGACATGAATTTATGATAAAGCAAATAATCGTGAGCAGCACACCCTCGCGTAGTCATGATACCCTAACCACAATATCTCTCAGTATGAACTTCGCCATGAAATTAAACTTCCGCCAACAAAACGCACTTTCTCCCACTTCTTCCCTGCCAATCATCTTGATTCATGGGCTATTTGGTAACCTCGATAACCTCGGTGTATTAGCTCGCGACTTACATAAAGACCATGATGTTATCCAGGTTGATTTGCGCGATCACGGTT
>NZ_JBLWEX010000216.1:0-16788 GCF_048323875.1 Yersinia sp. LJYL362 | reverse complement strand
ATATGCGCATCGCGCTGATTCAACAAGCAGATTTTGTCGAAGGCTCAGATAAACTATTAAAACTGAAATTGGATCTCGGCGGTGAAACCCGTCAGGTCTTCTCTGGTATCCGCTCAGCTTACCCTGATCCTAAAGTATTGGAAGGTCGACTCACTGTCATGGTGGCAAATCTGGCTCCGCGCAAAATGCGCTTCGGTATTTCTGAAGGCATGGTGATGGCTGCTGGCCCTGGCGGTAAGGACATCTTCCTGCTCAGCCCTGACAATGGTGCTCAGCCAGGTATGCAAGTGAAGTAATAATGCTCTAACACGTAAAAAAGCCGGTCATAAGGTAATCTGACCGGCTTTTTATTGCCTATTAATGAACTAAAAAAGATTTTTACTCACTTTTAGCTATAGGTTGCCTCTCTCGTTGCCAAGTCTCCAACCAAAACAGCATATTAATAAATAAACTTAATGAGAAGATCAGGAATAAAATATTATCCAGCAAGGAAATTTTAATGAGAGCATTAATAATAATATTCTTATGATGTTTTACTTCCACGAAACCTGACGAAAAAAACCAGAACACACCGACAGAACCCACTATATTTAATACCACAACCGGCCAATGCCATTTAGCCAGTAGAAAGAAAATCCACGACAGCATCATCAGAGAGATAATGGCATCATCCAATTCGAAAAACAGAAAGAAGCTTATGTATAATAAGCCAAAAAAAACCAGCGTCAAACCAAATGGGTACTCATTAGGTAAGGCTGAAGCCAGTTGTTTTCTACGTTCACATGTCGGTGGTTTTATGTCATAAATATTTATAGCAATAAAATAAAGCAAAAATAAACCCGATAAACATAATGCTAATAAGCTGTGCGAGAAATAAAAAACAAATGGAAGAAGGTGAAACATTAATAAATATGGGCTTAACCTTTGGCTAGCCAAACGGTATGAACAAGGTAGCAAAAGCACCAATGAAAGTACTGCCAGAAAAGATGAAACAGAAAAATCCAGAATTTCATCAATCAAGTCTGGAAATAAAATAGTGACCAGAAAGATAATTGTTATTAGTACCAGCACGTAGCGGAAAAATAAAAACAGACATTCACTACGAGACATATAACGACATATGAGATTATTAATGCAATAACTCAAATTCAGCTGTGCTATATCAGCGCTATCCTTTCTTGATTTATATAGGCTGCTAATTTTAACCATGGTGACTTTAATCCTTTAAATATCATTAAACTTAAAATGGTGATAATTAATTTTTGTTATGGTAGTTAACCTCTATTATTTTATTCTTATGACTCAACCCTATTTAGAATATCAGGACTGAGTAAGCAGCGAAATAAAATATTATCACTAATATTTGTCTCAGAAAATATAAGGTTATAAAGTTCCTCCGGAACAAAACCACTAAGAGCAAAAGGTTATTAGCTTTATTTGCACTCATTATACTCACCTTCCCCTGGCACTTTGCTGCTTATTTAAGCTGTCCAAACTAAAAGATATAACGCGATCCAAAAATTCATAACAAAGTTAATTCCTTATCAAAATAGTTATGGTTATGATACTACACAGAGACAGATAGACGTCTAGACACAAAGATAGCCATAAGAATGAATGATAGCACCGTACACATTGCATAACTTATCAACACCATGACGGAGTTCCGGATGAAAAAAATTGCTTCCCCATTACTGGCCCTAAGCCTGTTGACGGCACTGCCAGTATTCGCTGCGGACACCGCCACGGTAGCCCCTATTCCTGATGCCATTGCCAAGCATCAAGGGCAAATTAAAATTGCGGTGATCCGTAATTTAGGTTCCGATGACAACACCACTCAATTCCTATCAGGTGTATTGAAAGAAGGCAAAAAACTGGGTTTCAAAGTCGATACTTTCTTAAGTAATGGCGATGACGCGCGTTTTCAGGACTTTGTTAATCAGGCTATCAGCCAGAAATACGACGGGATTATTCTTTCCCAGGGCCGTGACCCCTACTCGACTGAACTGGTAAAACGCATTGCAGCGAACGGCATTGCCGTGTCTGTATTTGATACTGCCATTCAGGGTGATATCCCCGGTCTGACTGTCACTCAGCAAGATGATGCTTCACTGACTAATGAATCCTTCGGTCAGTTGGTCAAAGACTTCAACGGCAAAGCGAATATTATCAAACTCTGGGTAGCCGGATTCCCACCGATGGAGCGTCGCCAGGCCGCTTATCAAGCACTGCTGAAACAAAATCCGGGCATTACCGAACTCGAATCTATTGGTGCTGTTTCATCCGATGTTCAAGGCGATACCGCGAATAAAGTGGGGGCCGTCTTGGCGAAATACCCGAAAGGGAAAATAGATGCAATTTGGGGAACCTGGGATGCCTTTACTCAAGGTGCTTATAAAGCCTTGCAAGAAAACGGCCGTACCGAGATCAAATTGTACAGCATTGATATCTCGAATCAGGATTTGCAGTTGATGCGCGAAGCGAATAGCCCTTGGAAAGTCAGCGTTGCCGTCGATCCTAAACTTATTGGTGCCGTTAACTTACGCCTGGTCGCTAAGAAAATTGCCGGTGAAGAGACCCCTGCCAGTTATGAATTCCGCGCAGCCTCTATTCCACAAGCACTGCTGGCGAGCCAACCTGGCCCAGTTAACGTTTCCGGTTTGAGTAAAATCATCCCAGGCTGGGGTCAGTCAGATGATTTCAACTCACCTTGGTTTGCTACCCTTGCGGCGAAAAATGGTCAGTAATGTGTCATTAAAGACCCATGTGAAAAATTGATTTGGAGTGAAATAAATGGCAGCGCAAGGAGTCTTGCCAACACCTGAATACAGCCGCAATATGCGGCTGATTGGTCATAGTGATCAGGGTGGAAAACCCGATGGCGTGCAGGTGATGGTGCATCGTGGTTTCGCTTATGTCGGCCATATGGTGTCCCAGGGCGTTTCGATTATTGATGTACGAGACGCAAAAAACCCACGTCCGGCTGGTTTTATCGCCGCGCCACCCAATACGTGGAATGTACACTTACAAGCTCATGATGACCTGCTACTGGTCATTAATGCCCGTGACTTGTTTGCTGACGCTAGTTTTGCCGAAGAGAAAGTGTATTACACCCGCTCGGTAGCCCAAACGGTCAGTACCCGGCAAGAAGGCCGTAGTTGGAGTGCCGGTTTACGTATTTTTGATATTTCGATACCGGACAAGCCCCGCGAGATAAGTTTCCTGCCACTTGATGGCATCGGTATCCACCGTATCTGGTATGTCGGTGGGCGCTGGGCCTATGTTTCTGCGCTGCTCGACGGCTACAGTGATTATATTTTTCTAACCATTGATTTGGCTGATCCGCAAAAACCACAGGTTGCCGGGCGTTATGCGTTACCCGGTATGCATACCGCTGCGGGTGAACAAGCCAGCTGGCCTGAAGGTAAGCGCTATGCATTGCACCATGCCATTATCAGCGGTGATACAGCTTACGGCAGTTGGCGTGATGGTGGCCTGACACTATTAGATGTTAGCGACCGCACTGAGCCAAAACTGATCAGCCACCGTAACTGGAGCCCACCGTTTGGTGGCGGGACTCATACTGCGCTTCCCCTGCCAGATCGCGACTTACTGGTGGTGCTGGATGAAGCAGTACTGGATAACCAAGAGGATGGCGAGAAACATATTTGGGTATTTGATATTCGTGAGCCGAGCAATCCGGTGAGTATCTCAACCTTCCCCGTGCCTGATGAGCGAGATTATGTAAAAAAAGGCGCACATTTTGGCCCACATAATCTGCATGAAAACCGGCCTGGCAGTTTTATCAGTTCATCGCTGATTTTTGCCACTTATCAGAATGCGGGGGTTCGGGCCTATGACATCAGCAACCCCTATCAGCCGAAAGAAACTGGCGCTCTGGTGCCCGCTGCACCGGAAAAAATGATGGATAGACGACCTGGCCGCCCACAAGTGATTCAATCATGTGATGTGTTTGTTGATGCTCAAGGGATTATCTACAGCACTGATTATAATGGCGGGCTATCTATCATCGAATATTTAGGTTAATAGTCTATAAATGGCAGGTCGATTCAGGTCGATCTGCTATTTGCAAAAAAATTTCCTCCCACCCCTCTCTTTCGCTCCTGCAATAGTCTACTGTAATTGGCTGAGTCGCGTCGTAATGCTGTGCGTGTCATTCTTTTTATTGGCAATAATCCGCATAGAAACAACTTATTACCCATAATTAAAAATAAGAAAATACCATGAAAGGATTTCCATCGCGTGTCACTAACCTGCTAATTGCCTCGCTGGTGTTGACCATTGGCCGAGCGGTAACGCTGCCGTTTATCACTATTTATTTGGCCGAACATTTTCAGCTAGCGCCAGACAAAGTTGGGCTGGTCTTGGGAGCAAGTTTGACCTTGGGGATTTTCACCAGTCTGTATGGCGGTTATCTGGTGGATAAATTCAATAAAAAGCGCTTGATTTTGCTGGCGATTACCCTGTTCTCTGCCACTTTTTTCACCTTGCCGTGGATTGAACATCCGGCGTGGATTATCCTGATTTTGGCATTGCTACATTCGGCATACTCAGTTTATAGCATCGCTATTAAAGCCTGTTTTGCCGACTGGTTGCCCGTCAATGAGCGCATCAAAGCCTTCTCGGCCAACTACACACTGGTCAATGTTGGCTGGGCGGTTGGGCCAGGATTGGGTGTTTTGGTCGTCAGTATGGGGCCGCAAGTCCCCTTTATCATTTCGGGCATACTGGCGTTGTTGGTTGCCATCACACTGAAATTTAGAATCGACAGTACAGATATGTCGGTCATGGAGCATACGCAGACTGAATCTGTACCAGATTTCCGCCAAACGTTTCGTATTTTGCGCCATGACAAACGGCTGATCTATTTCACCGTCGGCAGCATGCTCAGTGCCATTGTCTTTGGTCAGTTCTCCGGCTATTTATCTCAATACCTGATTACTGTTTCTGATGCCAAATTTGCCTATCAGGTGATTGGCGCGGTGATGACGGTCAATGCGGCCATTGTCATTACCTTGCAATACCTATTAAGTCGCCGTATGAATCAACAGAACTTAATGCGCTGGCTAATGCTAGGGACGCTGTTCTTTATTATTGGTTTGTTCGGATTTATGGCCGCGCAACAGTCAATCCCCGTGTGGATGCTAGCGATGGCGATTTTCTCATTGGGTGAGATTATTGTTATCCCGGTCGAATATCTGTTTATCGATTTTATTGCACCCGCGAATCTCAAAGGCAGTTACTATGGCGTACAGAACCTCGGTCAATTAGGTGGCGCTGCGAATCCGGTACTCTGCGGTTTTCTGTTAGCCTATGCCGCACCGGAGATGATGTTCTACATGTTGATTGTGGCGGCTATTTTGGGGCTGGTATTTTTCTATCGTGGCTACCAATTAGCCAAATCGCCAGCCCAGCAACCCTCTCAGTTGCAAGACGAGTCGTAATTGGCATAATTCCATAAAAATTATTCATAGTGTGATACCTAGCACAGTGTCAACGTTAATTGTATGATGAATGCATTCCGTCACTCAGGACTCTTTTTATGCGCAATGTGACTTCACTTGGCTGGCAGTACCTGCGGGCTTTCGCCATTATTTATCTGTGTTTGTGGGCAGGTAAAGCGGTGGCCTTGCTGCTGCCCATCAGCATCCCCGGCAGCATCCTCGGGATGCTGATTCTGTTTGCCCTGCTTTCCTCACAGATTTTGCCTTCGACATGGGTAAAACCCGGTTGTCACCTGCTAATTCGTTACATGGCGCTGCTGTTTGTGCCGATCGGTGTTGGCGTTATGCAATATTATGACCAGCTCACCAAGCAGTTCGGCCCGATCGTGGTTTCCTGCTTTGTCAGTACCTTGATTGTGATGTTGGTCGTCGGTTACAGCTCGCATTATGTCCATCGTGAGCGCAAGGTGATTGGTTCTCCCACTCACACCGAGGAGGACAAATGATCAGTAACTTATGGTGGTCGCTGCCACTCACGTTAATTGTGTTCTTCAGTGCACGCCGTTTGGCGCGCTGGTTGAAAATGCCTTTGCTGAACCCTTTGCTGATATCAATGGTTGTTATCATTCCATTGTTGTTGGTGACACATATGCCTTATGCCAATTATTTTGCAGGCAGCAAAGTACTAAACGACCTGTTGCAGCCGGCGGTGGTGGCGTTGGCTTTCCCGCTGTATGAGCAATTGCATCAAATTCGCGCGCGCTGGAAATCAATCATAAGCATCTGTTTTATCGGTAGTATAACCGCTATGGTCAGTGGCACTGCTGTGGCCCTGTGGATGGGGGCAACGCCTGAGATTGCCGCCTCGGTACTGCCTAAATCTGTCACCACACCTATTGCTATGGCGGTGGCCGAATCTATTCATGGTTTACCTGCTATCAGCGCAGTGTGCGTTATTTTTGTCGGGATTCTGGGAGCGGTGTTTGGTCACAGCTTGTTGAATTTGTTGAAAATCACCACTAAAGCTTCACGCGGTCTGGCAATGGGGACTGCATCACACGCCTTGGGTACCGCCCGTTGTGCTGAGTTGGATTTTCAGGAAGGGGCATTCAGCTCACTGGCCTTGGTAATCTGTGGGATTATCACCTCACTGCTAGCGCCCTTTTTGTTTCCGGTGCTGCTACATTTATTTGGCTAACATCGCAGTATAAATTTGAGATACATCTCTCATTTGAGATTTTACTTGCATGAATTTCATATATAACGGGATCTATATCACACCAAGAAAGCCCCAAGCTGCCTAAAATAGTTTCCCGTAACTATTGGAGAGAACCTTATGCAAGCACGTTTTCATGACGCTTGGGCTAAGTTGCCCGCCTCGCTGCAATCCGCACTTGAACCTATCATGAGCGCAAACGATTTCCCTGCAATGCTGACAGCAGATCAAGTGAAAGCGGTGAAGACTATCAGCGGGTTAGATGATGATGCGCTAGCATTTACCTTGCTACCACTGGCCGCCGCTTGTGCATTGACACCCGTCTCTAATTTCAAGGTCGGGGCTATTGCTCGCGGTATCAGCGGTAATCTCTATTTCGGTGCCAATATGGAGTTTAGTGGTGCCCCATTGCAACAAACCATCCACGCCGAACAGTGTGCCGTAACACACGCCTGGTTGCGCAATGAGGCCAGTCTGGTCTCTATTACTGTCAATTACACGCCGTGTGGCCATTGTCGCCAGTTTATGAATGAACTAAATAGCGGAACCGGTCTGCATATTCATTTGCCAAACCGCCCAACATCGACTCTGGGGCAATATTTGCCCGACTCTTTCGGCCCGAAAGATTTGAATATCACCACTCTGCTGATGGACCCTGTCGATCACGGCTATAAAATTGCTGAAACTGATGCCCTGACTCAGGCAGCACTTGATGGCGCAAGCCACAGCCATGCACCTTACAGCAACTCCCATAGTGGTGTGGCATTGGAGGCCGCTGACGGTACTATTTATACTGGGCGCTATGCTGAAAACGCAGCTTTTAATCCAAGCCTGCCACCGCTGCAAGCCGCGTTGATTCTGACCAACCTTGCTGGCAAAGATTGTGGTGCTATCCGCCGCGCAGTGCTGGTTGAAGGCAGTAAACCGGTGCTGACTCAGTGGAATGCCACCCAAGCAACGCTGGCCGCATTAGGCTGTAGCGATGTAAAACGTGTGACATTTTAAACAGATAAAACCGCAACGGGGTTACCTGCTAACCCCGATAAACACCTACTGTGCAACGACATTTATTGGCTAGCTACTCCCCATTACGTAATAAAAGCGCATCTCTCAGTTGAGGGGTAATACATTGGGGATCCAGCCCACAGTATGAAGTGGGTGGTTGATAAGGTGTGACTTTGAACTCTTGTTTACTTTTTTGTATTGCCATTGAAGAGGCGATATAACATCGCTCTTGATTAATTAGACCCCCTCTACTATCAATCTCTTTTGTGATGCGAATAACCATCGGCCCATTGTCATTGCGCTCACCCAAAGCGATGCACAAATCATCATTCGAGAGACCTGATAAATCTTCTACTGGTATTGTATAGCTTGAGCAACCTGATAGCAGAAGCATCAGAGTAATAACACTGCATTTATCCATTTTTATTTTCATCGATTATTTTAACACTACAGGGTGCATATTTAGCCCGACAGAAATTTAATTTATATAAATCATCTAACATAGTCTTACTTTGGTAATACTCGATTGTTATTTAATAAAATTTTTTAATTTAATTAATTCTTACAGTTGTTATCCGGGGGTAAAAATCGCATTTCTCCCTTCAAATTAAAAGAGCTATTGAATAACTGTTATAGTTTCATTTATATAAACAGTGTCGGCTTATCGCCAATAATCAGGTGGGAACACGCTCCAACACTACGATTTAAATCATTTCGATACGTAAGAAAATTTTTAGCCAAAATACAGCTTTACGGACTTACTCCATGAATGTGATACAGCCCACATTTACTGATAGCCGACATATTTAACTAACAAAAGCTGTACATTTTTTTCTTATCTTTTAGGATCAGGGTAACGACTTGATAACGTTTAAGAGTGAAACTCATGGAACTGGAATACGAAAGTAAACGCCCCCTGTACATCCCCTACGCTGGCCCGATCCTATTAGAATTCCCTTTATTGAACAAAGGTAGCGCCTTCACCAATGATGAGCGCAGCCACTTCAATTTACACGGCTTATTGCCAGAAGCGGTTGAAACCATCGAAGAACAGGCTGAACGTGCTTATCGTCAGTATCAGGATTTCAAAAACGACGACGATAAACATATTTATCTGCGTAATATTCAAGATACTAATGAGACCCTGTTTTACCGCCTGCTGGAAGCGCATCTTAGCGAGATGATGCCCATTATTTACACCCCAACGGTCGGCGAAGCTTGTGAACACTTCTCCGACATCTATCGCCGCGCGCGCGGGTTATTTATCTCTTACCCAAATCGCGAACATATTGATGACATGCTGCAAAATGCCACCAAGCAAAATGTGAAAGTTATCGTGGTTACTGACGGCGAACGCATTCTCGGCCTTGGCGACCAAGGTATCGGTGGCATGGGTATTCCTATTGGCAAACTGTCACTGTATACCGCCTGCGGTGGTATTAGTCCGGCTTATACCTTGCCAGTGGTATTAGATGTGGGCACCAACAACCCGCAACGTCTGAACGACCCGCTGTATATGGGCTGGCGTCATCCACGTATTTCCGGCGACGAATATTATGCCTTTGTTGATGAATTCATTCAGGCCGTCAAACGCCGCTGGCCGAATGTATTGTTGCAGTTTGAAGATTTTGCGCAGAACAATGCGACGCCGCTGCTCAACCGCTACCGTGATGAGCTGTGCTGTTTCAATGATGATATTCAGGGCACAGCAGCGGTCACATTGGGCAGCCTTATTGCAGCAAGTCATGCCGCTGGCAGCCAGTTGCGCGACCAAACTGTGACCTTCCTCGGCGCAGGTTCGGCCGGTTGTGGCATTGCTGAGCAGATCATTGCGCAGATGATTTCGGAAGGTTTGAGTGAAGAACAAGCTCGTGCGCGTGTCTTTATGGTCGATCGTTTCGGACTGTTGACTGACAAACTGCCTAATTTGTTGGATTTCCAAAGTAAGTTGGTACAAAAAAGTGATGCATTGCAAAGCTGGAATCTGACCAGTGACTCAATCTCATTGCAGGATGTGGTTCGTAATGCCAAACCTACCGTACTGATTGGGGTTTCTGGCCAGCCGGGGTTATTTACCGAAGAGTTGATCCGCGAGATGCACAAGCACTGTGCGCGCCCGATAGTGATGCCACTGTCGAACCCAACTTCACGGGTAGAAGCACGGCCAGAAGATATTATTAACTGGACAGATGGCGCAGCATTAGTCGCAACAGGTAGCCCCTTCTCACCGGTCAGCTATAAAGAGAAACTGTATCCAATTGCACAATGCAATAACTCTTATATCTTCCCCGGCATTGGTTTGGGGGTGCTGGCATCCGGTGCCAAGCGTGTCACCGACGGCATGCTGATGGCCGCCAGCCGTGCATTGGCGGAGTGTTCACCGCTGGCGCAAAACGGCGAAGGAGCATTACTGCCCAATATCGATGATATTCAGGCAGTGTCAAAAACCATCGCTATGCAAGTAGGGAAAGCTGCGCAGTTGCAAGGGGTCGCTATTGTCACTTCTGAGGAAGCATTAGCTAAAGCCATTGAGCACAACTATTGGCAGCCTCAGTATCGGACTTACAAACGAACCTCGTTCTAGTCATTATCCGGCCTGCGCTGCTGCTCAGGCCGGTTATAGACTCACTCTTCTGTTATCAGTTCCCCCTCAATCATTAATATAATAAGAAGAAACTATTGGCATGATATCGGTGGGTACAGTAGCCTTGCAGTATCACCAGTGAATTGAATGCATCAAAGGCCAGAGAATGTGGAAACGCCTGATTATTAGCTTAATTATCATCGCAGGGTTGCTGATGGTGACAGCTATTGCGCTCGATCGCTGGATCAGCTGGAAAACAGCCCCTTTTATCTACGATGAACTGCAAGACTTACCGCACCGGCAGGTTGGTGTGGTATTAGGCACGGCTAAGTATTATAAAACCGGTGGTATAAATCAGTTTTATCAATACCGCATCCAAGGGGCGCTAAACGCCTATAACAGTGGCAAAGTCAGTTACTTACTGCTGAGTGGTGACAATGCGCTACACAGTTATAATGAGCCGATGACCATGCGCCGCGATTTGATGGCCGCTGGTGTACCCGCCTCTGACATTGTGTTGGATTATGCCGGTTTCCGCACACTAGATTCTATTGTGCGTACTCGAAAAGTATTTGATACCAATGATTTTATTATCATTACTCAGCGTTTCCATTGCGAGCGGGCGTTGTTTATCGCGATGCATATGGGGATTCAAGCGCAGTGTTTTGCTGTGCCGTCCCCCAAAGATATGCTCAATGTTCGGGTACGTGAGATCTTTGCCCGCCTCGGCGCGCTGTCAGATCTCTATATTATGAAACGCGAGCCACGCTTCCTGGGGCCATTAATCCCTATTCCGGCCGTACACGTGATACCGGATGATGCGCAAGGTTACCCCGCCGTATCCCCAGAGCAACTGGTTGAACTGGAACACCGGCTAGCAGAAGAAAAAGCGAAAAAACCAGCTCCAGCTCCAGCTCCAGCTCCAGCTCCAGCTCCAGCTCCAGCTCCAGCTCCAGCTCCATGATTTTGAATGCGCTTTTGTTTTGACGTCAATAACGATCAAAAGCGCTTACCATTATCCTCTTTGCCCTAAAAACGCCCCGACATCACTTTCAACCTCCCCCATCTCTTGCAATAACTGTAAGGTTTCCAGCGCTTCATCCTCATCCAGTCGACTCATGGCGAATCCCACATGCACCAAAACCCAATGACCGATTAATGCTGTACTAGCCTGCTCATCCGCCGCCACCAGCATAATATTGACCGAGCGGCGCACGCCACAGACATCCACCCATGCCGTGCCTGGTTGAGTGTCATCCAACGCGACAATTTGCCCAGGGATCCCTATACACATAATCCAGCTCCCGCAGTGTCTCGGCATAAAAAAAGTAACTTCATTCCACCTCCAACCGCTTAATTATCACGCCATCATCAGCCGCCCCAATACGTAAGTGGCTGCCCGCACATAACGGGCAACGAGTCACTTTGCTGCTAAGCAAATTAACCGCTTGCTGGCAGTCATGGCACCACACCTGTGATTGCTGCTGGCTAAGATGCAAAACACAGCCTTCCGCCAAAGTGCCACGACACACTAATTCAAAACAGAACTCCAGTGCCTGCGGCTCGACACAGGAAAAGGCACCGGTTTCCAGCCACACGCCGGTAATTCTCTGTGCGCCGTGCAATCGTGCCTGCTGTTCCATCATGGCAATAGCATTTTGGCACAAGGTAATCTCATGCATGACTGTTCTCCCAGTATGGATTTCTCTGGCAAAATCAATGCAAAGACGATGCCAGTAATACCGGCCATATCATGGAATCGATAGTCAATATAAGATACTGATAAATATCACTATTTTATAATATTACTTGGGTATGAATTCACGATATGAATAATCACTGTCGAAGTGTCATCCGACAGTGAGGATTTCGTCACTATTGTCGACACTTCGCTGCGGCAATCCCTCTGTTTTTACTACCTTTTAAATTCCTGCCCTTTGTCTGCAATCAGCTTAATGCCCTGCTGGCGCGGCTTCACCACTCTTTTGCATTGGCGGTCACCGTGCTGGCACAGAATATGCTTTGGAGCTGGGAAATGATTGCTATCAGCCTGACTGTCACCAGATTTTTGTCCCGGAGGGTATGGCCATGAACCGCTTTGTGATTGCGGAACCGAGGCTTTGTATTGGATGCAATACCTGCATGGCTGCTTGCAGCCAGGTGCATAAAGCCAAGGGTTTACAACAGCATCCCAGATTGACTGTTATGCGTAACGCCACGGTTACGGCACCGATTCTCTGTCGTCACTGTGAAGATGCATGGTGCGCGCGGGTTTGCCCGGTCAATGCCATCACCCTGACCAATAACGCCGTCGAATTGGATGAAACCACCTGCATCGGCTGCAAGCTCTGCGGTATCGCCTGCCCGTTTGGCGCAATCACACCGGCTGGCAGTAAGCCCTTGGCAGTGCCAGAAAATTTCCCTGAATACATTCCGATGACCCTGCTATCTGATGTGCCATTCAGCCCAACCAACATGAATCCGTTCCTTGCCTGGAATGCCGGAGTACGCACTGTTGCCGTGAAATGCGACTTATGCAGCTTCCAATCTCAGGGGCCGGAATGTGTGCGGGTCTGCCCGACTAACGCCTTAATGCTGGTGGATGAGCACAGCATTGAACAAGCAAATCACGCCAAGCGCCTGGCCGCCGCCAGTGGGTTTGCCAACGAGCTGCCCTTTATGGTCGTGGACACCTCGTCAGCTATCTCTCACGAGGAGCAGAAAAGATGATGAATTCGCTTGAGCTATTGTGGCTCTCCTTACTGCTTTATCTGGCTGGCGCACTGCTTTCTCTGCTGCTGGCACGACGAGAAACACTGGCGATTTATGCCTCCGGATTGGCGTCATTGTTAGGTGGCCTTGCGGGCTTGTTTGCTGCGGCCCCCACTCTACTTGGCGGCGGGATTATCACCTTCACCACCGCTGGGCCATTCCCGTTTGTGGCATTTAGTTTGCGTCTTGATCCATTAGCCGCATTTATGCTGATGGTCATCTCACTATTAGTGGTGATAACCGCGCTCTATTCACTGGCCTATGTGCAGGAATACAAAGGGCGCGGGGCGTGGGGAATGGGGGTCTTTATGAACCTGTTCATCGCCTCAATGGTGGCGTTGGTGGTAGTGGATAATGCTTTCTACTTTATTATTTTCTTCGAAATGATGTCGCTGGCGTCTTACTTCCTGGTGATTTCCGATCAGGATGACGATGCCATCAGCGCGGGTTTACTCTATTTTCTGATTGCCCACGCCGGTTCCGTGCTGATTATGATTGCGTTCTTCCTACTGTACCGCCTGAGCGGCAGCCTGGAGTTTGCCGCCTTCCGGCAGGCTAATCCTCAACCTATTATGGCCTCGGTTATCTTCTTATTGGCTTTCTTCGGTTTTGGTGCCAAAGCAGGGATGCTGCCACTGCATGGCTGGTTACCCCGTGCGCACCCTGCGGCCCCTTCCCATGCTTCTGCCCTGATGTCCGGCGTCATGGTGAAAATAGGCATCTTCGGCATCATCAAAGTCGGCATTGATTTGCTCGGTGCCAGCCAACTGTGGTGGGGCGTGGTGGTGTTGGGCTTTGGTGCAGTATCCTCAGTGCTGGGCGTGCTGTATGCATTGGCCGAACACGACATCAAACGGCTACTGGCGTATCACACGGTTGAGAATATCGGCATCATCCTGATGGGGGTCGGTGTCGGTATGATTGGTATTGCCAGCCATCAGCCGGTACTCGCCGCGCTGGGTTTACTGGGTGCGCTCTACCACCTGCTTAACCACGCCGTCTTCAAAGGGCTGCTGTTCCTAGGGGCCGGTGCGGTCATTTATCGCTTACACACCAAAGACATGGAAAAGATGGGCGGGCTGGCCCGAATGATGCCTTATACCGCACTGGCCTTTCTGGTGGGATGTATGGCGATTTCAGCCCTGCCGCCATTCAATGGTTTTGTCAGTGAATGGTTCACCTACCAATCACTGTTTACCATGACCAAAGACGGCGGTTTTATTATTCGCCTCGCCGGGCCAATCGCCATTGTGATGCTGGCAATCACCGGTGCATTGGCGGCTATGTGTTTTGTGAAAGTTTATGGCATCAGCTTCTGCGGTCTGCCGCGTACAGAAAAAGCCGCCCTTGCGCGCGAAGTCCCCTGGCCGATGACCACCGCCATGCTGATGTTGGCGCTGCTTTGCCTGGCTTTGGGAATAGGTGCCACCCATGTCGCTCCGGTGATTGGCCGCATTGCCTCCAGCTTGATAACTGCGCCTCCGGTGCCTTCTTTACAGGTAGCGCAAGGCTCGATGTTATTCCCACAACACAGCTCTCAGGCCATGCTGTCCACCCTATATATCTTCTTTGGTTTATTGATTTTGCCGCTGGTGATTTTACTGGTCGCCAGTTTCTACAGAGGCAGTCGTCTGGCATTTCGTCATGGTGGCGACCCGTGGGCTTGCGGTTATGCCTATGAGCAGGCCATGACTGTCTCGGCCAGTGGCTTTACTCAACCCCTGCGAGCCATGTTTGCTCCGCTCTATCGATTGCGTAAAACACTCGATCCCGCCCCGATGATGCAGCGTGCGCTGGAATATTCCGTCAGTGGTGCGGGCCGAGTGGAACCTGTCTGGGATGACAAAATAGTGGCCCCGCTTATCCGTTCTATCCAATGGCTCAGCCAACGAATTCAATGGCTGCAACAGGGTGATTTCCGCCTCTACTGTCTGTATGTGGTCGCCGCGCTGGTAACCCTGCTGATTATTGCGGCTATTTAAGGAGACGAGCAATGCCAACTACTGATATGCCTGCGCTCTCTATGATTGCTTTCGCCATCGGGCAGGCGCTGGTGATGCTGGCGCTGGCACCGCTGATGGCGGGGATTTCGCGCATGGTAAGAGCCAGAATGCACTCGCGCCGTGGGCCGGGCATCCTGCAAGAGTATCGAGATTTAGCCAAGCTACTGAAACGTCAGGATGTGGCACCGGCCAATGCCGGGATTATTTTCCGGCTGATGCCCTATGTACTGCTGGGCAGCATGTTATTGATTGCCATGACGTTACCCATTTTCACGCTGGCCTCCCCCTTTGGCGTGGCAGGCGACCTGATAGCTCTGCTGTATCTGTTCGCGCTGTTCCGCTTCTTCTTCTCACTGGCAGGTCTGGATAGCGGCAGTATCTTCGCCGGTATCGGTGCCAGCCGCGAGTTGACGCTGGGGGTGTTGGTTGAACCGACATTAATCCTGTCACTGCTGGTGGTTGGGCTGATTGCTGGCTCAACCAATATCGGCACCATCAGTACAACCTTATCTCAAGGGCACTGGCAGTCACCAACCGCAACGGCTCTGGCGCTGTTGGCCTGCGGTTTTGCCGTGTTTATCGAAATGGGCAAAATTCCGTTCGATGTCGCTGAAGCGGAACAAGAGCTACAGGAAGGGCCACTGACCGAATACTCCGGTGCCTCACTGGGCTTGGTCAAATGGGGTATAAGCCTGAAACAGGTAGTGGTGGCGCAGCTTTTCCTCGGCGTATTTATCCCCTTTGGCAAGCTGGCGGTACTGAGTGGGCCGGGCTTGCTGTGGGCGCTGGTGGCCTGCGTTATCAAATTGGTGGTGGTGTTTGTACTGGCCTCCATCGTGGAAAACAGTATTGCCCGTGGGCGCTTCCTGTTGACCTCCCGTGTTACCTGGCTGGGGTTTGGCGTCGCTGCCTTGTCTCTGGTTTTCTATCTCACCGGCCTTTAAGGAGCTAATAAACCCATCATGGATAACCTGGCTCTTATAAATTCAGTCCTTATAAACATAGCCCTTGCGACCATTCTGGTTCCGTTTGCCGGTGCCATTCTCACTGCCTGTTTACCACAGCAATGGGCGAAATGGTCTTGTACCTTCTTCTCACTGCTGGCCACCCTCGGCACCGTGCTGCTGGCTTATGCCTATCTGAGTGGCGGCAAGGTGGATGTCACTTTTGATCTAATTCATTACGGTGATATGGCACTGTTCGGTCTGACCATCGACCGCATCAGCACCTTAATTGCTTTCGCCGTGGTATTCCTCGGCTTGCTGGTCAGTATCTATTCCACCGGCTATCTGACATTAGGTAATCGCGAGCACCCTCACGAAGGCACCAACCGCTACTATGCGCTGCTATTGGTATTCATTGGCGCTATGGCAGGGCTGGTCTTATCATCCACCCTGCTGGGACAGCTGTTCTTCTTTGAAATTACCGGCGGCTGCTCGTGGGGTTTGATTGGTTACTACCAGAGCCAGAAGTCACTGCGCTCGGCGCTAAAAGCCTTGCTGGTCACCCATGTGGCGGCCATCGGCCTGTATTTGGCGGCGGCAGTGCTACTGGTCAATACCGGCACCTTTGCTTTAACGGCACTGGCGCAACTGGACCACACCACCAAAGTCATGGTATTCGGAGGCATCCTGTTTGCCGCCTGGGGGAAATCGGCCCAGTTACCACTGCATATTTGGTTGCCGGATGCGATGGAGGCCCCGACCCCAGTCAGTTCCTATCTGCACGCCGCGTCGATGGTCA